>JAKCCC010000095.1 GCA_021838985.1 Planctomycetota bacterium | reverse complement strand
CTTGACGCATGACTGGCAGGTGGTCTTTCGCCTGGAAGCGCTGCGGGAGATAATGGAGATCCATGTGGAATGCCCGCCGCGGGAGATGTCGCCCTTGTACCAGGAAATTGCAGCGCAGGCGTCGGAGCAATACCCGGACCTGATGAAAAACTTGGCTTTGGGTATATTCCAGATGCGGCTTCAGATCCACGCCCCAGGCACTCTGCGGTGCGGCCGAAAGCTCCAACGCCTGCTGGATCTGCGGCATAGCGCCACGGTTGATGGGACATGATTAAGAATGTCAACAACTCTTACCATGGCGGCGCCGATCGGACCGGCCCGGGGGGCCATTTTCGCTCCGGCGGTGCGGTTGCGCCCAGCCGGTTGCTGATCCTCGGTGACAGCATTACGCTGGGGGTGGCGCAATTGGGCGGGGAGCGAATTACCGCGCACGTGGAAACGTCGTACGTCGATATTCTGCGGCGGGAACTGCCCCAATTGGTTATTCACATCGACGCGGATATTCATCGCACCACCGCCGACGCGCTGCCGCGGCTCGAGCCGCTGCTGGAGCGATATCACCCGAATCTGGTGCTGGTGATGCTCGGCGGCAACGACGCGGACCTGTATTGGAAACGGTTTGTCATCAGCGCCGGACGCATCATGCGCCACCGGGTGGCGGTGGAACAATTCACGGTGAATCTACAGCAGATCGTGGCGCGGGTCCGGGCCGCCGGCGCCACGCCGATCCTCACCGACATGCCCAATCACTGTCTGGCGCTGCGTGGCCCCTATTTGTCCCAATTAAGCGGCAAGGACGTAACCGCCATGATCGCGGCCCACGGCGGACAGGCGACCTCCGATGCCAGCCTGGCCCGGTACCAGCAGGCGGCCGCCGCGGTGGCCCGCGCCGCGGCATGCCCGTTCGTGGCCTATGGCCAGGCCTTGGCCCGTTATCCGCTGGAGAACGTGGCGACGGCGGATGGAGCGCACCCCAATGCGTTCGCGCATGGGGTCATTGCCGCGGAGTTTAAACCGTTGCTGGCCGCGTTGAGCCGTCCTGGTGCGTCCGCCGCGGCCTGGAGCCAGAGGGCCTGCGCGGACGTCCACGCGTGAGCGCCGGGCTGATCCAGCGTCGTCGCGTGCTGCTCTGGTGGGGGTTGTTGCTGGCCATCGCCCTGGATACCGCGGTGCAGTTGTGCTGGAAAGCGTCGGTACCAGTGCACGCGGGCTTATGGCGCACCCTGCCGCTGACCTTGGTGCAGCCCTTATTTTTGCTGAGCCTGCTGCTGCACGTCTGGCAGCTTTTCAACTGGATGATGGTGCTGGCGCTGGCCGAGCTGAGTTTTGTCCAGCCTATCACCGCGCTGAGCTATGTCACGGTCGCGGCCAGCTCGGCCTGGCTGTTTGGGGAATCTGTCCATCCGGGTACGATAGCCGGGATCCTGTTGGTGCTCCTGGGAGTGGGACTCGTTGGAGGCAGCGCCCCGGCCGAGGCCGCGGCGCCTGTGCTGCCCGACACCGGCGCGGGCGGCGCTGTTCCGGCGCCTTGCAGGTCACTAGCCGGCGACACCCTGGCGATTCGGCCAAGTTCCGCTGGCCACGGGCAACTCGGGGCGGTCCAACTTATAGGTGCGTCGTCCCCGCCCCGAAACCGGCGGAGGAAATTACTTGCCGCTGCCGCCGCAGGCGCGGGAATTCTGGTCGTGCTTGGGGCGGTGGCAGTGGCTGTGGCCCTGATTTCCGCCGGCAACGCGCTGTTCATGGGTGGGATTGTCGCGGTCTTAGTGGCGGTAGGTCTGGAAACCGTCGGCCAGGTAGCCATGAAAATCGGCACGCACGGTATGCCGCGGGGCCTGGGGGCCATCCTGCGGCGCATCGCAAGCAACTCGTGGATTTGGGTGGCGATATCCGCCTTTGTCTTGGAGGCGGTTTTTTGGACGTGGGCGCTGCGGGTCTTGCCCCTGGTGGTGGCCTTTCCAATGGGGAGCACCTGCTTCGTGACGGTGGCCGTCTGCTCGGCGCTGCTGTTGCATGAACGGATCAGCCCGCCGCGTTGGCTGGGCATCGCCCTGATTATCGGTGGGGTGGTGCTCATTGGAGGCAATGGACACCCGTTGTGACAACCAACCGGCGTGCGGGCCGCCGGGCTAAACAACGTGGTGCGCATTTTTGGGGGAGGGGGCTAAAATGCCCCCTATGAAATCATGGAGATCCAATCATGTCCAAGATGAATGTCGGAATCATTGGCTGTGGCAATATCAGCGGCATCTACTGCAAGGCGGGTAAACGGTTTGCCAATTGGCGGGTGCTGGCGTGTGCCGATCTTGATATGGCGCGGGCCAAGGCCAAAGCCGCGGAATTTGAAATACCCATCGCCTGCAGCACGGGGGAGTTGCTGCGAAATCCCGAAATCGAGATGGTGATCAATCTGACGGTTCCGAAAGCGCACGCGGAAATCACGCTGGCCGCCATTGAGCACGGCAAGCATGTCTATGGCGAAAAACCTCTCGCCACCACGCGCCAGGCAGGTCGCCGGATTCTGGAGGCGGCCCAGGCCAAGGGCGTGCGCGTCGGCTCGGCGCCCGACACATTTCTGGGGGGCGGTCTTCAGACCTGCCGTAAACTCATTGACGATGGCTGGATCGGCCAGCCCGTTGCGGCCACCGCCTTTATGACCAGCCATGGCTGCGAGAGCTGGCATCCGGACCCGGACTTTTTCTACCAGCCCGGCGGCGGGCCGATGTTCGATATGGGGCCTTATTATTTGACGGCGCTGGTGAATTTGGTTGGTCCGATCCACCGGGTCTGCGGATCCGCCGGCGCCGCGTTTCCGGAGCGACGCATCACCAGCCAGGCGAAATTCGGTACGATGATCAAGGTCCACACACCGACCCATATCGCCGGCGTCTTCGATTTCGCCAGCGGGGCGATCGGCACAATTATCACCAGTTTTGACGTGTGGGCGGCGAATCTGCCGCGGATCGAGATCTACGGCACGACGGGTACGTTGTTGGTTCCCGATCCGAATACCTTCGGTGGGCCGGTGCAAGTTCGCCGGGCCGGGGCGTCGGAATGGAGCACGGTTCCGCTGGCGTTTGGATACCAGGACAATTCCCGTGGCCTGGGTTGCGCCGACATGATCAGTGCCATCGCCCACCATCGGCCGCACCGCGCCAGCGGGGATCTGGCGTACCATGTGCTGGACGTGATGGAAGGATTCCTGGATGCCGCACGCGCCGCGGCGTACGTAAAAACGCCCACCGCGCTGACTCGGCCGGCGCCACTGCCATTGGATCTGCGCGACGGCGAAATCGACTGACCACGGACCAAACGGGGTTACCGGCGCTCCGGCGAAACCTTGCGGTGGGACGTGAGGGAAAAGATCGCGACACGCCTTGGACCGAGCGCGGCGACGGAACCAGTTCTGCCCGCGGTGATACTGTTGATTGTCGGCATTGCGCTGGGACCGTGCTGGCCTTGGCGGGCAACGCCTCTACTGGTGCTTGCAGCGATGGGTTGGTTGGGCTGGCTGGCGGGTCTGCTCGGCCGGTCCCGCGGTAATATTCCAGCTCAGGTTTTTCTGGCCGCCGCCATCTTTTTTGCAGGGGCATTACTCTGGCAGGTCGATCAGCGGCAGGTCGCCCCGGATAATCTGGCGTTAGGCGTTCCCCGCGGCTATCCGGGACGGGCGTTGGTGGAGGCCCGTGTCCGGATCATCTCGGCGGTGCGGTTTCACCGGGCCCGGAAAAGCGGTCCGCTGTTTAGCGCCGTCGGCCCCAGCACCACCTTTTTTGCCCAGGCCCTGCGGAGCCGGGTCCACGGGCGTTGGCGGCGGGTGACGGGTGTTCTGGCGGTGCGGGTCAATGGCGATCTGCCGGTGCGGAATAATCAGCAGGTGCAGATCACCGGCTGGCTTTCACGGCCCGCCGCGGCGAGCAATCCGGGCGGCTTCGATTATCGCGGTTATCTGGCGGACTGGCATGTTCTGGCCCAGATTCAGGCGGCGTATGTCCAGCAGGTGCGGGTTATCAACACGCATCAGCAGTGGTTTCCTTTAAGCGGCTGGCTGGACGCCTGGCGGGCGCGCCTTGAGCGGCGGCTGATCCGCATCCAGCCCCCGTATGAACGCCGCGCCGGCCACACCCTGGTGGCGTTGCTGCTGGGCTATCGCAGCCCGGCGATCCAGCGTCTGGCCCGGGCCTTTTCCCGCACCGGGGCGGCCCATCTGCTGGCTCTTTCGGGCTTGCACGTGGTGATTATCGCGGCGGTGATCTGGTTGATGCTGGGCCTGTTTCTCCGTCGCCCGGCGGTGCGGGCGCTGGCGACCATGGCCCTCATTTTCATCTACATGTTATTGACGCCCTGTGGTCCACCGGTGGTGCGCGCTGCCATCGCTACGGAGCTGGTTCTGCTGATGCTGCTGCGCGGCCGGCCCCCGCGAATATTGAACATTCTGGCGATCACCGCCGCGGCGGTGCTGGTGGTGACGCCCGCGGCGCTATTTGCGGCCCCCTTTCAGCTGAGTTTTATCATTACCCTGGCGCTGCTGGCCCTGGGGACGCGCGTGCACGCCGGCCTGCTGCGACCGTGGCTGGAATACCGGGGGGGCCTGGCCCGCATCCGGAACCGGTGGTGGGCATGGCTGTCGTTGCGTCTCGAACAAGCCATTCTTGCGACCGTTACGGCCAATCTCATCGGCTCCTTTTTGGCCTGGCCGCTGGTGGCTCTGCATTATCATCAGATCAATCCCTGGGGCGTTCTGACGGGGACGATTCTGTTTCCGCTGGTGGTGGCAGCGCTGGTGGTGGGATTGGTGGAATTGACCGCGGTAATAGCGGCCCCCGCCTGGGGACATGCCATGGCCGCGGTTGGAGCGCCGGTGGTCAATTGGCTGGCCTGGTCGGTGCAGTCGCTGGCGCATCTGCCGCTAAGCAGCATTGTCGTTCGCTCTCCGCCGCCGGTGCTGGTGGCCGTTTTTTTCCTTGTGGCGCTGGTTTGGGTGTTCCGCCGCCGTTTTCGTTTAAGCCGCGCCGATGTGACGGTGGCGTTCCTGGCGTGGCTGGTCGCCCTGAGCGGCTGGTATGCCTGCACCCAACCGCATGGCGCGACACGCCTGTGGGTAATGGATGCCGCCAGCGGCAACGCTCTGGTGCTGGAAACACCCACCGGCCGGGTGGTATTGATTGATGCCGGCACGCTCGGCTCGCCGGCGCGGCTGACGGGGTCGATCAACCAATTGTTAGGCCATGACGGTCTGCGACACATTGACGCCGTGGTGGCCGGTCAGATTGATTCGGCCCATGCCAGCGCCCTGCCGGCCCTGGCCTTGTCCCGCGGCGGGCTGGCCGGCTTTTGCGACTGGCCGGACCTGCAAGCCGCCCGAGCGCGTCCGGCGCTGCGGCGTTTTTTCAGCGCGGCTGCCGCCTCCGGCCTGACTTTCACGCCTCTCGCCGCAGGCGAGCAACTTCGCAGCAGCGATCAGGTCCGCTTGACGTTGCTTTGGCCGCCCGCGGGGCAAAGCGTGCCGCGCTCCCATCGTAGCTGCATCATGCTGCTGCATTTTGGACAAGAAACAGTGTTGATTCTCAGCCGTACCCAGGGTGTTCGCGTCGTGCTGGACCATCTCAACCTGCCGCATTCGATCGCCGCGGCGGTTCTAACCGGTGGGGGCAATTTGCGCCCCGGCTTGGCGCGCTGGCTGCATCGGCTGAATTTACGTTATGTCATCGCCTGCGGCGAAGCGCGGGCGGCGGTGCAACACGACCGCCGCTGGCTCAAGTGGTTAAGGGTGCCGTGGACTCAAACCGCCCGGACTGGGGCGGTCTGCCTGATTTTGCACCAGCGCCGCGTAAACATGCGTTACGCCCCGTAATGTTTGACGCTCCATCCTTTAATACGTCCGCGGCTGGGCTTACGGCCTTTATTAGCCGCCTTGCTGGCCCAACGTAATCGATAGTTTCGTTTGCTTCGCGCCATCTTGAACCTTCCCTGCAGTTTGACAAAACTATGTCAAAATACAGGCCGGGCCTAGGATTTGCAAAGCTGGCAATCCACGGGGTGCCTGTTCGTACTTACCTGGCCGCTGGTCGACAGATCTGAAAACGGGGGCGGGGAGGCATAGCCGCAAGGTCGCCCACGGCGACCTCCGGGCTATGAAAAGAGAAGAGACAGGGGTGGCAGCTTTCAGGGCAGGTGTGCGGCTGGATGCGGCGCCCAGAGGTTAAGCGCGGTTGGCCCTTTTTTTCCAGGCGCGGGGAAACGGAAGTCCCTGACCGCACCCAGGCTCCCGCACGCTACCGCCACCTGGTCGCGCTAAGGAGTCCAGTGCGGCTCCATTCACCGCGTTGAAACGCGGTGTTTCCAATCCGGCGCCCGGGGGAATCCAAGCGGTACTTCCATCCCGGCGCCGTGCGGTCGGGGCGCAGTGCCCGCATCGCCCCACGGTAATCGACCGCGGACGCAGCACCGCGTCGGGCACAAGTACGGACATGCGCTTGGTCGCACGCGGCGGGATGCGGCAGGGGATGCGGCGTCAGGTGATCGCCTTCGCCAAAGTGTTTCACCGCAGAGCGGACAGAGAGCCCCGCGCGGCCCGCAGGTCGCTTAGCTTAAAGCCGCGGCCAGGGTGGCGCCGAGCTCCACCTGCGGCTGCGGCGCGGGTTTGTACGTGGGTTCAACGGCGATTTTCAGCGGTTGGCGTTGCGCTGGCGGCAGACCCTGCTGATCAATAATGCGCTGGATGGCCATGATGCCTTCCATCAGCGTTTCCGGGCGCGGCGGACAACCCGGCACATATACGTCCACGGGCATGAACTGATCAATGCCCTGAATGGTTGCGTAATTATCAAATACGCCGCCGGTGCAGGCGCAGGCGCCCATACTGATGACCCACTTCGGCTCGGTCATCTGCATATAAATGCGGTGCAGCACGGGCATCATTTTTATGCTCAACCGGCCCGCGACAATCAGCAGGTCCGCTTGCCGTGGTGAAAAACGCATAACCTCGGCGCCGAAACGAGCCAGATCATACCGGCTGCTGGCGGTGGCCATTAGCTCAATGCCGCAGCACGCCGTGGCGAAC
>JAKCCC010000094.1:6785-7100 GCA_021838985.1 Planctomycetota bacterium | reverse complement strand
CCCATGAAACAAGGCGTCCAGAATCTTATTCGGTTGGAGGTTCCCAGGTATGCTTCGAGCGCCGGAAATGGACGCCGCTCTGCGGCGCTTGGTGGAAGCCGCCATTGCGGAAGATTTGGGGGGATTACCAGGCGAGCCGGGCGCCATCGATCAGACGGTGGCGGCCGCCATAAGCCCCACCCTGTCCTGCCGGGCGGAAATATCGGCCCGTGCGGATGGCATCACGTGCGGTTTATTCCTGGTCGCGGCGATTCTTCAATATTACCATCCCGGCCTGACCTGGACCCCTGAGGTGGCCGACGGGCAGGCAGTCAT
>JAKCCC010000094.1:0-6775 GCA_021838985.1 Planctomycetota bacterium | reverse complement strand
TGTCAAGGCGGTGGAAGCGGCGGTGGAGGGCGAACGGCCGGTGATCTGCGACACCCGCAAAACCACACCCGGCTGGCGGCGGCTGGAAAAGTACGCGGTGCGCTGCGGCGGCGGCGTGAACCATCGATTGGGGCTTTATGATGCCGTCATGCTCAAAGACACCCATTTGGCCGCGTGGGGAAAACAATCTGGCCCGGCGCAATCGTTGGCGGAACTGGCCGCTCAGGTTCGGGCGGCCTTGCCGCGTGAGATGACGCTGTGGCTGGAAGTTGAATCGCTGGAACAATTGGCGGCGGCTTTGGCTGGTGACGGCCCGGACATTATTCTGCTCGATAACATGACCACGCAGCAAATGCGGCAGGCGGTGCGGATGCGGCGGCAGCGCCGGGGAACGCGCCGGCCGCTGCTGGAGGCGTCCGGCGGTATCAGCCTGGCCAACGTAGCGGCTATCGCCCGCACCGGCGTGGATCGAATCAGCGTCGGTGCGCTGACGCATTCCGCACCGTCATTGGATGTGGCCATGGAAGTTCTGTTCGAAAAATCAGGCCCGGGGAGCACCGCATGCTAATGCGGTGGTGTGCCGTCGATAGTGAAGCAACCACCGGAACATCGTCCGGCGCGCGAGTGGCCGCGTTACGCGTGGGGCAGCGCCGGCGGCCGGGGCGGCGACTATTTCGTTGGGGGGCGGTGGACCTGGGCGTAAAGCAAAATATCGCGGGCCAGCTTCTGGGCCGAGGCCGGCGTGTATCCGGCGATGCCCCAGGTGTTGGTGCCCAGCAGGCCGCTGGTGATGTCCCAGGGGGAAAAGAGAATGACCCAGCGCCCGCCCGCTTTAACACCCAGTAAATGGGGGGGACGGCGAGCGTGGCGGACGTTCCGCGTGGCCACGTAATACTTTCGGTATCGAACGGTCGTCGCCGGCACGCCACCGGGAAAGGCGCCGCGATAAATGGCGCTGGTCGGCGGCAGGGCCACGAGGGGGGCGCCGGGCCAAAGTTTGCCGGCCAGTGTGGTAAAGGCGTTGGTAAATGCGGCTTTTCCGCCGGCGGCGTCAGCGAATAACAGGCCGCCGGCGTGCAAGTACGCCCGCAAATGTCGCTCGGCCTGGGTTGACAGCTTAAACGCCTGGGTGCCAGTCAGATGCACCAAGGTAATAGCGGATGGAACAGGATTTTTTCCGGTCAGTGTGCGGAGCGTCACGCGGGTTTGGAAATAGGTGCGGGCCAGCGCCGCCAGGCGCGGCCAGGCGCCGGGTTCAGGATTCCAATTGCCCGCATATTCCAGTTGCGCCATGGTGAGGCGGCGCACGGGTGGGGCGGTGGGCGGCGGCACCCGCAATGATTTGAGCCGATTGGCGAGATAGCCTTTGCCGGTGGCGTACCAATACAGGTTGGCCGGCAATTCCCAGAAATCCTTTTTATCGAACGCCCGCCGCTGCCACACGGCGCCAAAATCGACCGGAGTGACCAGCCAAAGATAGCGCACTCCGTTGGAAATCGCGGTCAGGCGCATATTCCGCCGGAAGTGGTACCACGGTTGGAGGTGATAGAGCGTGGCGCTGGGCGCCAGCGGATGGGGCGGGTAGCGGTCCTGTACGACCTGGCGGCCCACCTGGAGCATGGCGCGCTCAAAGGCATAAGAATGGGCGGCAGAACAGAAGACAATACCGCCGGCATCGACATAGGTCCGGAGTTTGGCGATCGCGGCCGCGGAGAAATGGGGGGCGCGATAGCCGGTGATGAACAGCAGCGGGCAGTCCAGCCAATTGGACACCGGGGTATGGATGTTGACGACCTGCCAGTTCATCGGGGCTTCAAAATTGCGGCTAACCCAGGTAGTGACATTGGCGTCGTCACGCGGCCGGGCGTTCCACGGGCCGTAATACCGCCGGCTATATTGCAGCTTGTTCATAAAGACGGGGTCTAAGCCGCGGGCCAGAATCAGCAAGGCGTAGGCGGTGCTGACCACCGGGGTGGCGCCGATAAAATGGCCCGACCAACTGCCATCGGCCGCCTGTTGATGCACCAGCGTGTACGCGAAATCTTTGTACCAATTATGCCCGCCAAAGGTTTGCAAACCGCTGGCCATCCCCACCCGTTCGTCACCGTACATGGCATAGAAGTTGGTTTCGGCAGGGTTGAAATGCTCGTCCATCCAGCGCAGGCCGGCGAGAATATTTGGATCCGCCACGGGACGCCGTGGCACATGGCGGGCGCCGAGAAACTCATCGCAAATAAAAAGGCTGGCGACCCCGGCCGGGGTGAATTGCATGCCCCGGGCCGCGGTCACGGCGCCGCGGTGGAACAGGTACCCCCAACTGCCGTCAATATATTGCGAACTCCGCCAATGGTGTGCAGCCAAGAACCAGTAGCGTGGCGGTATGTTCAAGCCGGCGTGGGCGCAGGCCCACATGCCCAGGACACCGTATTGGCTATTGGAATTGTCCCAGCCGGCCAGGTTGTACACGTAGTGGTAACCGCCGTCGCGGTGGATGCTGCGTAAAAGAAATTGGGCGTCGCCCCGCAGCACGGCTAAGAATTTCCGGCGCCGGGGCAGCAGGGTCAGAGCGTTGGCTTGAAACGAGGTCGCGTAAGTGGCCGGGGTCCGCAACCGCAGCAGGTAGGCGATGGCCTTATTCATGCGGGGGCTGAAGGCATTCAATTGGCGGATCAGTTTGGCCACATGATCGCGCCGGCTGGCGACATGGGTAAGCCCCTGTCCGATATCCAGCAGCGCCTCGGTAACCAGGGCGGTTTCGCCGCCGGTTTCGTTGTAAAACCATTTGTGACCGGTATAGGGTCCCTCCCAAAAAGTGCCGGGCTTTTCCCGCCGCAGCAGGTATTCGGCCCCCTTTTTGATGGCGGCGATCACCTGGCCGCTGCGGACGGTCCGCAGCGCCCCGGCGGCGCTGCCGGGCGCCACGGCGGCCATGGCCAGTCCCACCAGAGTGGCGCCGCGGCGCCAGGCCTTGGGCGGCGTGCCGCGGAGGGCCGTGACAGGATTTTGCAGCATGAGGGCTACTATAATAAAGGCGTCTGGGACAATGCAACCACTGGGCTTGCGTGCCGGCGGGGGACATGATACAATACAGGATTATGAAATGCCGGGCCGGAACGATCCTGATCAAAGCCATCGCTTACCTTCACGCGGCGGAAACAACTTCGGTTGTGGCGGCGCCCTAAGTCCTTGACCATGTGGCAGAGGTGACTCCATGCGTATAACGCAGGTACGTGACTATTCCAAGCGCGGCGACGCGATCCCGATTCCCAATCTCATGGAAATGCAAACCGCCGCCTACGAGCGTTTTCTGCAAGCCGACGCCGAGCCGGAGCAGCGCCGGCCGGAAGGGCTGGAAGGGTTGCTGCGCGAAGTGTTCCCGATCGCGTCGTACAACGGCACGATGAAGCTGGAGTACCTGAGCTACAGCCTGGGTAAGCCGCGCTACACCCAGGATGAATGCCGGGCGCTGCGGCTGACCTACGGGATGCCGCTCAAGATAAAGGTGCGCCTGGTGCGCAAGGACAAACCGGACATCGTGGAGGAAGCGATCTACTTGGGCGACGTGCCGATCATGATCGGGGGCGGGGAATTCATCATCAACGGCGCGGAGCGGACGATTGTATCGCAGTTGCACCGCTCGCCGGGGGTGGATTTTGTCATTGAAACGCAGGAATCGGACCGCCCGCTGCACGCCTGTCGGGTGATCCCGGAACGGGGCAGCTGGATTGAGATCAACGTGACCCGGAAAGACCTGCTGGTGGCGCACATTGACCAGTCCGGCAAGATTCCCGCCACCACATTCCTGCGGGCCATGGATGAAAAATATGGTTCAGACGAGGCGTTGCTGCGCGCCTTCTACGAAACCCGGACGGTCAGCGCCGGGCAGCTTCAGGCGGATTATTACGCCGTCGGTGCCATCGTCGACGCCACCACCGGGGAGGAAATCGTCAAGAGCGGGGCGCTGATCGGAGATCGCGTGGCCCGGATTCAGAACAGCTCCATCAAGCAGGTGGAAGTGATCGAGAAGGTCACGGATCCGCTGATTCTTAACACCCTGCAGGAAGATGACGCCCACAGCCACAAGGAGGCGTTGCGCAAAATCTACAGTCGCCTGCGGCCGGGCAATCCCCCCAACGACGACAAAGCCCGCGCCCTGTTCGCGGAGCGTTTTTTCGACGCCAATCGCTACCGGCTAGGCCGGGTGGGGCGCTTCCGGATCAACCGCAAGTTCGGGCAAAACGTGCCCGAGGATGTGATGACACTGCGCCCGGATGACATCCTGGGGTGCATCAAATACATCATGGAAATGCGTTCCGGGAAGGGCTACGTGGATGATATCGACCATCTGGGCAATCGCCGGCTGCGCACGATCGGGGAACTGGCGGAAGAAGAGCTGCGTAAAGGCTTCCTGAAACTGCGGCGCACCGTGCAGGAACGGTTGTCGATGAAAGCGCCGGAGGAAGTGGCCAAGATCGTGGAGCTGGTCAATTCCAAAAGCATCAGCAGTTCCATTGAGTTCTTCTTCGGACGCAGCGAGCTTTCCCAGGTGGTGGATCAGACCAATCCGCTGGCGCAACTGACCCATGAGCGCCGCCTGTCGGCTTTAGGCCCCGGCGGGCTGAATCGCAAGCGGGCCGGTTTTGAAGTGCGCGATGTGCATATTTCCCACTACGGGCGGATCTGTCCGATTGAAACGCCGGAGGGCACGAACATCGGTCTGATCGCCTCGCTGTCCATTTACGCCGGCGTGGACGCCTACGGGTTTCTAATCACCCCCTACCGCGTGGTGGAAGGCGGCAAGGTTAACGGCGAGGTGAAATACCTGCGGGCCGATGAGGAAATGAAAACCGTGCTGGCGCCTCCGGAATCGGTGGATCCCAAGACGGGTAAAGTGAAGTCGGACATGCTGCTGGCCCGGGTCAACGGGGATCTGCAGCAGGTCAAGGGCAGCGACGTGACCTACATCGACATCTCACCCAAGCAGACGGTCGCCATTTCCGCCGCCCTGATCCCGTTTCTCGAACATGACGACGCGAATCGGGCTTTGATGGGATCGAATATGCAGCGCCAGGCGGTGCCGCTGCTGATCACGGAACCGCCGGTGGTCGCCACGGGGCTGGAAAAGCACATTCCCCCCAACAGCGGCATGGTGCGCAAGGCGGAGCGCACCGGTACGGTCACGTTCGTGGATGCCGAGCGCATCGTGATCGACCACTCCGATGAATATGTGTTGCGCAAAAACGCGGGGCTTAACGACAAAACCTGCCTGACCCAAAAGCCGTTGGTGGCGGTCGGCCAGAAAGTGAAGAAGGGCCAGATCATTGCCGACGGCCCGGCCTGCCGCAACGGCGAACTGGCGCTGGGCCGCAACGTGCTGGTGGCGTTCATGACGTTCGACGGCTACAACTTTGAAGACGCCATCGTGGTCAACGAACGGCTGATCAAGGGGGATGTATTCACATCGATCCACATCGAGGAATTCGACGTCGAGATCCGGGAGACGAAACTGGGGCGGGAGGAATTCACACGCGATATCCCCAATGTCAGCGAACGGGCGCTGAAGAACTTGGATGAGCACGGCGTGGTGCGCCTCGGCGCCCGGGTAGTTCCGGGCGATATTCTGGTGGGCAAAGTGTCGCCGAAGAGTAAAACCGAGCTATCCCCGGAGGAAAAACTGCTCCACGCCATCTTCGGGCGGGCTGGGGAAGACGTGAAAAACGATTCCCTGGAGGTGCCGGCGGGGACGGAGGGGGTGGTGATCGGGGCGCGGCGATTCAGCCGTCGCACGCACCTGGACGATGAGCAGAAAAAGCAGCTGCAAAAGGAAATGAAGCAATATACGCAGGAGTTGAACACCCGTTTGGCGCACGTTTTCCGCGCTATGGCGGCGGAAATCAACGCCGCCACGGGCCAGACCATGGTCGATCCGTCCACCCGGCAGAAAGTTGGCAAGTCCGAAGACGTCGACGTGCTTCTGGAACAGGTGCAGAACTTTACCACCAAGTGGATTAAGGGCGGCGAAGAGGGCCGGCGCAAAGGCGAACAAATTTATCAGCGCTATCAAACGCGGCTGCAAGATCTGCAGGAAGAAAAAACGCGCCAGTTAGAGCGCCTCAAGCACGGCGACGAGCTGCCGGCCGGGGTGTTGGAAATGGTTAAAGTGTATGTGGCCACCAAACGCCAGCTTTCGGTGGGGGATAAGATGGCGGGACGGCATGGCAACAAGGGCGTTATCGCCCGGATCGTGCCGGAAGAGGATATGCCGTTCCTGGAAGACGGCACGCCGGTAGATATTCTGCTGAACCCGCTGGGCGTTCCCTCGCGTATGAACGTGGGGCAGATTCTGGAAACCCATCTGGGTTGGGCGGCGGCGGTGCTGGGATTCCAGGCGGTCACGCCCGTTTTCGACGGTGCCACGGAAGCCGAAATCCACCACGCCGTGGAAGAGGCCAACGGGCATATCCGCAACCGGCGCAAGCAACTGGCGGAACGGCGGCAGCCTCCACCGGCGTCGGAAATTTTTGTGGAAATGCCGCCGTCGCTGAAGGTGACGCTCTATGATGGCCGAACCGGAGAGCCTTTTGAGCAGAAAGTGACCGTCGGGTACATGTATATGCTCAAGCTGCACCATCTGGTGGATGATAAAATCCACGCCCGTTCCACCGGTCCGTACAGCCTGATCACCCAGCAACCCTTGGGCGGCAAGGCCCGCACGGGCGGCCAGCGTTTCGGGGAAATGGAGGTCTGGGCGCTGGAGGCGTATGGCGCCGCCTAC
>JAKCCC010000093.1 GCA_021838985.1 Planctomycetota bacterium | reverse complement strand
ACAGCCTTACCAAACACGGGGTGCGCAAAAAACGCGCCTCGCAATCGCGATGGCCCAAGGATTCGACGGTTTACGCTTCTAAAAAATGGCCAAGGTCGAGCTAAGTGGCAACGCAGAATGAATCATTGAATCACCCGCGGCGCTCCGTGGCTCCCTCCCGCCGCAGGTCGAAGATCCGCCCCGCTGGACACGGCCCCAAGTGCCGTGGCTGGGCCGCTGATTCGACGGCACGTCGGAGCGTGCCTACTACGGACGGCACATCGGAAGGTGGCTGCTACTGGCGACGGGAGTGTGCCTACTACGGACGGCGCAGCGGAGTGTGCCTACTACGGGCTTAGGCCTATAGGGTTACCTTGCCGGCCGCCGGCGGCGGACCGGAAGGACCGCCCGAGGCGGAACCGGTGGAATCGCCGGGCGTACGAGGCGTACCCAGCATCAGGCTTTGCAACGGGTGACCAATCGCCAGCCGCACCCCGGCGCGGAAGCGTTCCGCCGTCACCAACATCACCACCAGTCCCAGGACAGGCCAGAGGACATAGCGTGCCACGATGAGGACTCTCTGGTCAACGCCGATACCGGCGCCAGGTGGGGATAGAAATACCAGCCCGAGGGTGTGCCGCAATTCATGCCAGCCATACAGGATGCCGGGAATAGGAAAGTGCGGCAGCACATATTGCCAAGGCAAAATGATAAACAGCAGAATGACGGACCAAATGAGGCTGCGCGTCAAATGCGCCACGCCCGGCGCCTGCGCTACCAGCACCACCAGCAGGCAGATAAAAATCAGACTGGCCTGGGAGGCGGCCGCTAAAAGCCCAAGCCACTGGGTCAGCGGTACCAGCAGTTGGTACGTCAGCGCCCACTGGGGACGCAGATTCAACTTCCGCCCGTACCAAGGCCGCAGGACCGCGCCGGAAAGGCCATCCGCTCGGAAGGTGCGGTCGCGGAAATCACCGCGCCACCGGGGCAGCGCCGCCTGGGCCTGAGATCGCCCGCTGACGGTGATGGCGGGCAGCGATGATCCAAGATGGCGTGGAACCGACCCTTGCGCCAAGCGCGCGGGCTGTCCCCGCCAGTAAGGCTGGGTGGTAAAGCGCATCAACAAAAAGCCGACCAGTTGCAGAATCACACAAACAAACAGCAGGTAGCCGAGCAGATTCCGCCCGCTGCGAAGCGTGCGCAGCGCCACGCCGTAGTCCCCATAAGGATGCACTGGAGCCGCCATAAGGATTCCTCGCAGTTTCGCCGCGGCACCGGATGATAAGCCGCAAGCCACGCCCGCGGCACGCCGGGGGACATTATAATAGCCAGCGTATGAAGAGTGAACCAGCATCCGCAGCGCCGCCCTGGCCGCCGAAAGATCTGCGCAATCCCCACGCCCTGGCCGACAAGGCGCTGCGGGTGCGGCGGATGTTTGCCGCCATTGCCAAATCGTACGACCTGAACAACCATCTCCATTCGCTGGGCCTGGATTGGCATTGGCGGCGCGTCGCGGTGAAGATGGCGCGGATTAACCCCACGGATGTGGTGGCGGATATCGCCTGCGGCACCGGCGATCTGACGCTGGCGATGGCCCGCGCGGGTCCGCGGCGGGTGATCGGTCTGGATTTCTGCCGTCCCATGCTGGAGTTGGCCGTGGCCAAATTAAACCGGCGGACCAGGGGGCGGAGCGGCGCCTCATCCTCACCGGCCACCGATGACGCGGGGCGGTCCAGGCCGCGGAACGGGCGGGTGGTTTTTTATCAAGCCGACGCCCTGCGCCTACCCCTGCCGGATCAGAGCGTGGACGTGGTGTGCATCGCGTTTGGGATCCGCAATGTGGCGGAGTGGGGCCACGCCATCGATGAGTTCTATCGGGTGCTTAAGCCGGCGGGGCGCTTGCTTATCCTGGAATTTTCCCTGCCGCGGGCGCTCTGGTTGCGCCACCTGTACAATTTTTATTTTCGCCGGGTGTTGCCGCGCACGGCGAGCCTGATCAGCGGCGACCGCACGGGGGCGTATCAATACCTTCCCGCCAGTGTCAATACCTTTATCAGCGGCGAAGAACTTAGCCAGCGACTGCGGGCCGCGGGCTTCCAGAAGGTGTTCCGGCGGTCGCTCACCGGCGGGGTGTGCGCCTGCTATCGGGGGATGCGCGTTGCGTAATTTCATTGTAGCCATCACGGGGGCCTCGGGGGCCATTTACGCCCGGCGGATCCTGCAAGGCTTGAATCAGCCCGCGTTGCGAACCTACCTGATCGTTTCGCCCGCGGGGCGCCGGCTCCTGCATGAGGAACTGGGTCTGGAACAGCCTGTGCCGGAGCGGCTGCTGGACGAGCCGGTGCGCAGTGAAATTATCCCGCTGGCCTATCACGATATCGGCGCCTGTGTGGCCTCCGGATCGTTCCCGAGCGAGGGCATGGTCATCGCGCCGTGCTCGAGCAGTAAACTGGCGCAGGTGGCCCATGGCGGAGCGGACAATCTGATTGCCCGCGCCGCGCAGGTGATGCTGAAGGAGCGCCGGCGCCTGGTTTTGCTGCACCGGGAAATGCCGCTGAGCCTGGTGGACGTAAGGAATATGGTGGCGGCGACGGAAGCGGGCGCGATCATCTGCCCGGCGAGTCCCGGGTTTTACCTGCAACCGCGGACCATTGGCGATCTGGTGGACATGGTGGCCGGTCGGGTACTGGGGCTCCTGGCGGTCCCGTGCGACTGGAAGATTCAGTGGGCCGGGGCGGACCGCCGGTCATAGGATACGGATGCGTGAAACCCGGTTGTGCTGATCGCCTCCGCCAAGTGGGGTCTCGTGGCCTCGAGCCCGGGGCGAGACTATTGGCCCGCTGGTGGATGATTCCACTGCTGGCCGGGGTCACGCTGGCGGCCATGGCCTTGATTGCCGGTGGAAAAACACCCGGCGTTCTGCGGGGGCTTACCGACGGTTTCTGGGCCCTGCTGGTGTTGATTCCCGCCGCTTTGGCCGGCCTGGGCCTGACCGGGCCGATTCGCCATATCGCGGCGATCCGCCAGTCAGCCTGGCCGGACGCCTACCGGTTCATTCTGGCCTTGGCCCTGGGCCTCGGGGCGCTGAGCCTGGCGACGCTGGCCCTGGGCAGTCTGCACCTTCTGGTCACTCCCACCGCGGCCGGGCTGCTGCTGGCCGCGGCGGCGGCCGGCTATCCCGCGGCCCGCCGCTGGTGGCGCGGGCGGGACCGCGGCCCGTGGCTGGCGCCCCTGCGGCGCGGAGACTGGCTTCTGCTGGCCGCTGGGCTGCCCCTGGCCGCGCTGCTGACCGCGGCCAGTTTTCCACCCGGCACGCTGTGGCATACCGAAGGCTTCGGCTACGACGTGCTGGAATATCATCTGCAACTGCCGCGGCAGTTCCTGGCGGCGCACGGCACGGCGCCTGTAATTGGTAACATATATTCATTCCTTCCGTTAAACGTGGAAATGCTTTATCTGCTGCTGGACGCCACGGTCCGCCCCCTGGCCGGCGGGCGCGGCCTGGAGGCCCTGATTTACGGAGCGCAGCTGCTGCACGCGGTTCTGACCATCCTGAGCGCCCTGGCCGTGGCCCTGGCGCCGTGGCCGTTGGGGCGACGGGGGCGGCGGGTGGCCCTGCTTCTGGCGCTGGCGACGCCGTGGGTGATCGTGATCGGGTCGCTGGCGTATAACGACGCCGGGGTGCTGTTGTATGGCGCCCTGGCTCTGGGCGTGGCGGCCCCCGGATGGAGTCGCGCAGCGCTGGGGCAGGTCGAGGGGGCGCCAGTGGGTGAGACGCCGCCCGGGACGGCCCCGGGCGGCGCCCAGCGCTGCGCGGCGGGGGATTTTCCTTGCAGCGGGGGCTGGCTGGAAGCGCTCCTGCTGGGAGTGCTGACGGGATTAGCGGTCGGCTGCAAAATGACCGCCGGCGTCATGATCGCGGCGCCGCTGGCCGTGCTGCTGGTACTGCGCCCCGTTCCGCGGCGTTTCCTTCACCGGCTGACAGCGCTGCTGGTGGTAACTTTGGCGGCCACGGCGGTCTATAGCCCGTGGATGTTGCGCAGTATGGTCGCCACGCATACCCGAACCAGCCTTGGCAACCCGATCTTTCCCCTTTTTGCCGGCACCCTGGGCATCGACCACTGGAGCAAGGCCCTGGCGAAGCGTTTCGACCGCGGGCATCGGCCGCCGGCGAGCGAGGCGTCGCTGGAGGGGCATCTGGGGGCGTTGACCAATCAATTCCTTTTGGATCGACAATGGTCACCTGGCGTGGCGGCTTATATCGACGCCCTGGCCAACCCGCCCGGGTTTCCATCTCCCAACCTGCCCTGGCCGTGGCGCCTGGGCCTGTTATGGCTGGTGTGCCTTCCGGCTTTGGTCTTGGCGATCACCAGCCGACCGGCCAGACTGCTCCTGGCCGTCCTGGCGGTCCAACTGCTGGCCTGGCTTAGCTGCACCCAATTGCAGGCCCGCTTCCTGCTGCCCGCAATCATTCCGATGGCCTGGCTGCTGGGCCTGGCGGCCGACCGCTACGGCGGCCTGGGGCGCATCAGCCTGATGGTGTTGCTGGCGCAGGCTGGGTTTTGCGCGCTGCTGCTGCGCCCGGAAGCCGGTCTATTTCTGGGACCGATTCGCGGCGCGGCCATCGCGCCCATCGGACGCCGGTTCCACTGGCCGCGGGATTGGTTGGTAGGGCGTCATCCGGTCGTGCGCTTTCCCGCCCAGTCCACCTACTATCTGGAAGGCTTGTCCACACCGCTGTATCTGCGGGGGCGGGTCATTTACAACACGGTTTTTAATCGCAATCGCCTCGGGCGGGTTTTGCAGCGGGGCGGACCGGCGGCGGCGGTGCGCTGGCTTGAAAAACGGGGGGTGAATTTTCTGATAGTGGATTGGCCTGAAGTGCGCCGGCTCCGCGCCACCTACGGATTTAACTCCGCCGTCACGCCCGCGGCCATCGCCGCGATGCAACGGGCGGGCTTGCAGCCGCTGAAGGCCCCCACCATCCCGGGTATCCAGATTTTCCGCGTCAGCGGCCGGCCGCAGCGTAATTCCGGGAAGCCGCCGACGTCGCACCGGCCGCGGGACGACCCAGCTCTGCGGGCAGTTTGGCCTCCAACTGCTCCAGCTGACCGGTAAAAACCGTGTCGAACCGACATAAATCCTTGACGGCACGCACCGCGTGCATCACCGTGGTGTGATCCCGCCCGCCGAAAAATCCGCCAATTTCTTCCAGGGAATGCGAGGTGTATTTACGGGCCAGATACATGCAGACCTGGCGGGGAAGCGTGACGGAACGATGCCGTCGTTTGCTTTGCAGGTCCTGCAGACGCACATTATAAAAAGCGGTGACGTGGCCGATAATGCGCTGAATGCTCACGGCCCGTTCCATCGGCGGCAGCATGTCACCAAGCGCCACCTTGGCGATATCCAGATCATACTTGCCGCCATTGAGCATGGCGTAACCCTGTAATTTGGTCAAGGCCCCTTCCAATTCGCGGATGTTATTTTCAAAACGCCGGGCGATATAGGCGGCGACGTCGTCCGGCAGCACCACGCCCCGCAAACGGGATTTTTTCTGGACGATCAGCAACCGGGTTTCAAAACTAGGCCGCTCCAGACGGGCCAGCATCCCGCTGGCGAAACGCGAGACGAGACGCTCCTCGATTTCCTGAATCTCCACGGGCGGACTATCGCTGCTAAGGATAATTTGCCGGCCCTGCTGGAACAGCGCGTTAAAGGTGTGAAAAAATTCCTCCTGCGAACGCTCACGTCCGCCCAGAAAATGGATATCGTCCACAACCAGTACGTCCACGTGGTGCCGGTATAGATCGCGGAACTGGCTTAAATCACCGGATTTAACGCTTTCCATAAAGTGGTTGATGAAGTGTTCGCAGGAGATGTACAAAATCCGCGCGTCCGGCTGATGGTTGACCAGCTCCTGACAGGTGGCCTGCAACAGATGCGTCTTGCCCAGTCCCGCCGCACCGTACAGAAACAGCGGGTTGTAATTTTTCCCCGGACGCCGGGCCACCGCCATGCAGGAAGCGCAGGCCAACTCATTGGTTGGGCCAACCACAAAATTATCGAATATATAATCAGGACAGAGGATCACCTCAGGATAGAGGTTTTGCCCGGAGGCCCCGGTTCCTTCGCAGACGAAGGTCACGCTGATCAGCTTGCCGGTGGCGCGTTGCGCCGCTTCGTTGAACACGTCGCGGCACTTCATGGTCAGATAGGTCTGCTGGATGGCCGTGCCGCAACGGAGCGTCAGGACCCCCGCCGCCAGCTGCAGCGGTTTAAGGTCGGTAAACCATTGCCGGACCATGGGCGCATGGAACTGCCGCAAATACACCAGCATGTCGGCCCAGACAGCCTGGCTGTGGGGGTCGGCGGTCATCGTCACCATAAGCGTGATCCTCCAACACGGCCCGGCCGCCTCGCGGCGCCCAAGGCGCGCGGGCGGTGGCCGGGTACGGCCTGGTTCTAGCCACACTTACAGCGGAGGGGCTGCGTCCTGCCTGACGAGCTGTCGGTAAACCGCGCGGCGAAGGAAACTTCCCTGCCCTTGCGTGCCTGGCGGGTTGAATGCGAAAGCCTTCTTAAAATACCCAAAGACAATCATCAAAGTCGGTCGTGCTTGGTCAAGTCCGGTTCAACCGCGGCGCCGCTGGAAAAAAGGTTCCCGGCCCCCCCGCATCTCCACGGGGCTGGCCCGGCCCATTCCCAGCGGCCGCTTCGCCGCGCACTGTTTAAAGCTCGTGCCCGTACCGAACACTACGGCAGAATACGCCGCGGAAGTTGTTCTGTCAATGCCCCTTGAAAACCTGTGAAACACGGCCATTTATTGCGGTTTTCCCCGCGCCGCCCGACCGGGACGCCCTGCGGTTCCGGCCCACCCCAAACAGTTAATATATTGTTATATGTATATTATGTAGATGTCCGCCGCTGGCCCGGAGGCGGCCACGCCTGCCCCGGAGTCCGGCCCACGGCCGCCGGGCGGTCCCGGCGCCGGGGATTATGGTTCCACCGCGGTTCCCGCGTCGCGCCTGGATCCTGGCGATACCACACCGCATGCCGAAGCCGCGGTGGGCCAGCGAAAGCGTGAATTGGGCCCGCCAAGATTCGAACTTGGGACCTCGTCATT
>JAKCCC010000092.1 GCA_021838985.1 Planctomycetota bacterium | reverse complement strand
CGCTGCGGCGCGGGAGACAAAGCCCGCCAGCCGGTCGACGGCCTCCAGGTCGGCGATGGCCTGGAGCACGTTCTCAGGGGCATATTCCGAATGGCTTAAAAACTCCCCCACCTCCTGCCGCAACGGTTTAAAATCGGCCAGCCACTGCCGAGCCACATCGGTGTCCGGGAAAAAACCATTTTGCCGCGCCTCGCGCAGAAGCAGATAAAATTGCAGGCTGGCGCGGAAGCGCCCACGCGGATCAAGCCAGGACGCCTGCGCCTGCAGAAACGGCAGGCGTCGGATGACGGCCACATCAAAACGCGCCGGCTGCAGGTCGCTGCTGGTCAGGGGGTGGCCGTTCAAATCACCAACCACAAAATTCGCGTTACCGCCGCCCATGCGATTCAGGGACAGCCCCACCAGAAACGTCACCATCAATAGAACCCCCAGCAAGACCATCAGTGGTTTGCTGAGTTTATGCATCAATCCTTCGGCCATGGCATCGTTTCCAGTTCCAACCGGTCCAGCCCGCCCGCCCAAGGCGGGTTACTCAAGCATACGCGAAGCCGCCGCCATGGTAAATCGCCCTCCCCCGTACCGGCGGCTGCATGACGCGTACCTCAGCGCCGCCCTGGCGTACGTTGAAACCCGGCGACAGACGCTGAAAAAAAGTCCTGGTATCCGTCCGCGATGGAGCTTTAGTTCGCCACGTTGAAACGCAGGACGTTGCGCCGGGAAAAACCTTGTATAATTTGCGCGCTATGGATGCCCAGCTCAGGCCTTTCCGTACGCTCCGTACGCTCGGATCGGTGCTCAAAACGCCGCTCCTGGCCATTCTAACCGCACTGTTGACGGGGTGCGCCTCCGCCCCAGAACCGGGCCTGAACCTGGCGCCGGCGCTGGCAGTCCTGCAACAGGCGGCCGCCAGTCGGCAGCCGGCGCTGCGTGCCCACGTGATGGAAAGCGTGCAGCCACTCGAGCGGATGGCGGCGATTAAGATTCTCATGCGGGGGATGGCCGATCCTTCGCCGATGGTGCGCTTTACCGCAGCCATGGTCGCGGGCCAACGGCGTCTGGTCCGGCTGGAACCACAGTTGCAAACCCTGCGGCGTGATCCGAACCTGAGCGTACGCCCTGCGGCCATCTATGCCCTGGCCCGGCTGGGTGAAACCAAGTACCTCGCGGCGCTGCCGGCGGCGCTGGAGAACCGCGCTGCCATCGTGCGTGCCAATGCCGCCATGGTGCTGGGCGATCTGGGCGATGTCAGCGCGGCGCACCTGCTGCGCCAACATGTCGATGATCCCAACGCCGCGGTGCGCTTCGCCGTCACCGTAGCGCTGGCCCAACTGGGGCAACGGCAGGCCATTAGCAGTTTGATTGCGATGAGTTTAAGCGCCTACGCTGCGGATCAACTCGCCGCCCTGAGCGTGTTTTGTTCCCTGCGGGCGCCGGTGGCAGCCAACGTGTTAACCGCCGGCCTTTCCGACACGCTGCCCGAGGCCCGCCTGATCGCGGCGCGGGGCTTGGGGCGGCGGGGCAGCGCGGCGGGGCAAGGCCTAGCCTTGCACTATGCCCGTAGTCGTCATAGCCATTTGCGGGCGCTGGCCGCCCTGGCCCTGGGGGCCATCGCCAGGCCCGCGGACGCGGCGGTTCTGCGGCGCATGCTCGCCGATCCGAACCCCCAGGTCCGCGTCGCCGCGGCTGCCGGTTGGATTGAACTGATTCAGAAGACCACGGAGAAATGACGCCGGCAATGCGGTGGAAACCCGGATCCGGCCCGGCTATAGCCAGTGGGTGGACTCGATTTCCGAGTGCTGGTACACATTGCGGATTTCCGACCAGAACGGCCCCACGGAAAGCCAATAGGATTCCTCAACCACGGGCAGGCGAAGGTCCGCGCAGGCCAGGCCATTAGGCTCTCGGGTTTCCGCCAGAACCTCGCCGGTGGGGGCGATGATCCGGCTGGGGGCTTCGCCACCGCAGTCACCGGTTACGCTGGCCAACCAGTAGACCTGATGATCCAGGGCTCGAGCGCGCCAGGTATAGTCCCAGTGTTTTTTCTCACCGTCGCCAGCCAAGGGGAAGCAAATGAGCTCAGCGCCGCGCCGGGCCAAAGCAGCGGCACTGCCCGGAAACCAGCCATCCCAGCAGATTAACAGGCCAATCCGGCCCAGAGGCGTATCGGACACCATCCAGTTGTCGCCGGGAGTTACGCCCGATTCCAGTTCCGCCTGGGTAAGGTGGCGTTTGCGGTAAGTTTCAAGCACCCGTCCCTGTGGGGTGACGAGCACCGCGGTGGTGTGGCGATGCGCGCCGCGTCTTTCATTAAATGCAAATACCGCATAAAGTTTCGCCTCACGGACCGCGTCGTATATCGGTTCCATCCAAGGATCATCCAACGCCCGGGCGCTGGCTTGAACGGGCAAGGCCACATTACGGTCCAGGAAGTTCTCGCTGAGCACCAGAAGCCCCACGTTCCGCGTGCCGGCTTGGTGAATCGTCGCAATCATTACGGCACGCCGGGCTTCCATCGTGGCCGGCGAATCGGGCGTCGTCTGCTGATACGCCACGGCGGCGCGGGTTATCCGCGGCGGCAGGGCGGGCACTCGCTGGCAGGTGAAGGCCCAGTTTTCGTTATGGCCGACCGCGGCGGAACCGACCCACGGCCAGCGGTAAACCAGCAGCCGCATCTGGCGGGTTCCCACCGGAGCCGTGCACGTACCGGACCAACCACCTGCACCGCGCTGCAAGTAGACCCGCTTGTGTGCCATGAACGTCTCCGGCTTCGGCGCCGCACCATCGGCGGCGGCCCCCCATTCCACGAGTGCCACCGTCTCACGCCCTGGATTATCTCCCCGCGGAAATTGAACCGTCAGACGGTAGGTCTGCCCGCCTTCGGCGTCCTGTTGCCAGGCTCGCAACACATAATTGGAATCAGGCGGCCTATCAGCCATCGTTCACTCACGGATCAAACCAGCTGCACCAATTGATCGCACTGCACCGGCAGGCCGGTGCGGATGGACTCATTGGCGCTGATCCCCACCAGCAGCGAAGCCGCTCCATCCAAGTGGGATGCCGCCCGGCGCAGCCGATCGGCGGGCGGATGGGGTAAGAAGAGGTCTTGGAGGATCAGGGTATCGCCGCCGCCATGTGCGCCTTCCGCTGGGGGAATTTCCACGGTGTACGGCACGCCAAACATAGGAAACACGCGCAACGACTCTTCGTAGCCCTGGCTCCGGGCAGCGGCCAATTCCTTCGTGCTTGGCCCGGCCATAATATGCGAACCGTGCTTGACGCAAAGCTCGACGCGGCCGCGATCGCCGGTGATGGCCACACGATAGCCTTCCCAGGGGCAATAGGCCAGCAGCGCGTAAGTCATCATCACCTCATTTGTCTTTTTCCGCGTGCCAACGGCGAAAATAGTCGGCCCCATGGCGTGTATCCAGCACCCACGAAAAATCCACAGCCAGCGGCGGACCGATCGCGCCTTTCCGGCGCTTCATCGGAGACTCCCGGTTGCACCGCACCAACTCCGCGCTGGCTAAGATCGCTACTGGAGCACCAGTATGCCCAGTCCGGTGGTGAAGCGATAGTCATTATTTCCACCGGCCCAGATCACGCGGCGGAGTTGGCGGTAATTCCTGGCCACATCGCGCACCGAAAGGCTGAACCCCAGGAAGTTGCCCGCCCGCGGCTGGAAAGCGGGCGGAAAGTTTTTCCACGGCACCAGGATCCGCGCGCGGTAGCCCCGGGCCGTGCGTACGGAATCCAGGCGGATCGAATCAGGCCGAACCCACGGATTTCCAAAGCCCGGCCCCGACGCGGCCCGACCCCGCCAGGCCACATGCACCCAATCGCGCGTGCCCGGGCCGCCGCGCACGCTGCAGATCACCTGAAAATCCGCGGGGCCGTAGCGGCGCTGCGTGAACTGATTGTTGACGGTCGGGTTGAAATACAACTCCAGGCTGTCGCACTGCCAATCCGCCTGGCCGGAGGCGGGGTTAAACCCGCGCGGCGTGTTGTCCCGAACCTGGGCCGCGATGTACAGCCCGCTTCTGTTCCAGACGATGGCCGCCTTAGCCCAATTGGAAAGCCGATGAAAGGGCAGGCGTTTCCAGCCGACCAGTTGGCCACGCCAACGCGGGACTACGCTGGCCCGCGGCGCGGGCCACACCTTCAGGTTAAAACTCCGCCACGCCACGCTGGCGCCGCCCGCGGCGCCAAGCCGAATGGCCCCCTCGGCGCCTTCGCCCAGACCCGCGAGAATTGGAAAGACCACGCGGGCCGTATGATCCAGGGGAATGGCCGGATAGACCGCCAGCGACGCACCCAAACGCCAGGCCTGCGGGCTGCCAAGGATATCCAGCACTCCCGGTTGCGGGTGGGTGGTGTCGCCCTTAAGAATCGCCACCAGTTCCGGGCGCCCGGAACGGGACCGACCAATCGCGGCACGCTCGATCAGCACCTGGCTTAAACCCGCAATGTGGATCCTCGCCAAGGCGTGTCGGAGCCGCGCCGCGTTCAGATGGGCCGCCCGCAGGTAGACGACTTGGCCATGGAGTTCCAACGTGATGGCGTGGGGGCTGGACGACTTCGGCGGCAATCTTTGCCCGGCCATATTATCGAGCACGACGCGCCCGGCGCCCAAGGGAATGGTCACTCGCCGGGGTTGGCCCGCGGCCCAAAGCACGGCCACACTGCGCCGCCCCCGGCCAAAGACGTAGCAAACAATATTGCCGCCGACCGGCACGACGGCGCGGGAAGTCATTGGCCCGACGTAGTCAATGAACGTGTTGTAAGCGATCAGCGGCATGGTGGGAGCACCATCATACTCCAGTAGATCGAGGCTGTGGGCAAATATCCCCAGTTGAGCGGAGGTAACGTTGAACCAACTCTGGCGCGCCACCCCAAAAACCCGCTCATAGGCGATATGTCGCACCAATTGCTGCGGGGTCATCGGGGCTGGATTCCGGGTGCCTTCCGCTAGCGCCGGGATCAGATTGGGGTAATCGGCCCCGTTGGAACCGCTGGATTCGGAATCAATGATGGGATAAATCCGGCCTGTCATCGCTTGGGCGATCTGACGCAGACGGGAGGCCCAATTGAGTTTTGCGCTGCCACTGTGAATGGCCAAGCCATCCATGTACCGACCCAAGCCAAGGCGCAGGCAGCTCCTAAGCCAGTCCACGGAGGTTACGCACAGACCGTAGATCTGATTTTCCGGATCGACCGCCTTGAGATTGGCATATACCTGCTGCTGAATGGGAGCGTACAGTTTGGCGGACATTTTCACGCCCGGCTCATTGTAGGGTTCCCACATGAGGATGCGGCCCCTGTAATGCGCGCCGATGGCCCGGGCAAAGGCCCCGAATTTCGCGGCATCCACAAGCCTTTCACCTTGGAAGTGATTCCATGAACCGCCTGTGACGGGAATATTCGACCACGCCCACTTGGGTTGCTGCGTCGGCCCGCCGTGGGCGGCCAGATTTGCGTACACGTCCAGCCGATATTTCCCGGCCAGGGCCACCAAGGCGTCGCTGTCTCGCCAGCGGAACTGATTCGGACTCTCAGGCTGGATAGTCTGAAAGGCCAGGGCCCAGTAGGTATGCCACCAGCCCCAGCCCAACTCGTGAACCGCCTTGAAGACCTCCGCCGGGGGGTAATCGAAGGTCAGCAGCGAGTTCCGCTTGTTCAGCCGGAAGCCCCAGTAGGGCGAGATGGTGGCGCTGAAAATGCATCCGATGCTGCCTCCGAAGAAGGCCGCGTCCGCGTGCGGCCGGCTTCCCAGGGGCTTAATGACGCCGTAAACCACCTGCTGGAAGCCGCGGTCATTGGCCATCCGGGCGGTCAGACGATACAGGCCGCGGGGTTCCGGCTTCAGGGGAATTCGCACCGCGCCATGGTTGGCATCCACGCCTCGCCGCAGGCGCAGCTTCATAACCGGAAATTGGTGATGGGAAAACAGCTCCTCCCTCTGCACCAGCACTGGCTGGGCGGTGACATCCCTTCCCGCCGCGTGCAAGATAATGCGCGGGATCTGGTTCGGATAATAGACCTTGATGTGCTTATTCGTGGTGAAGGCCAGATCGACGGAAGCTGGATTGTGGTAGGCCGTCAGAGGGCCGTGCTCCAATTGGATGGCATCCAGCCAGATGGTCCTCCACGGCTTGGTTGAAGGGACGATAATCTGTACGTAAAAGACATCCCTGATGCCGGCGTTGGAGGGGTAGTACCACCGCGCGGGCGTCACGGTCACATGAAAGCGTCTCCAGTGACGGCGCAATGTGGCGGAGCCTGAACAGATCGCCCGAAAGCCGTTGTTGAGAGTGTATTCGAGGGTACAGCCGGGGGTGTCGGTTTTGGCATAAAGCGAAAGGGTGATGGGGCCGCCGGTATGCGGGATGCGAATGCCCTGGGAGGAAACGCGGAAAACATCGTCGCCTGAACCATTGACCAACTTGAGCGAGCAGCGCCCATGCGCCGCCGTGGTGCAGTCAATGCTCGGTGGCACGTATGTTTTCCAGTTAGGCAGCAAAATCAGCGGATCCACACTCCAGCCGTCCCAGCCGGCCTCGAAATCACTGCCTTCGGGTATCAGATTACGCCCATGGGCGCGAATCGTGCCCGGCGCGACCAGCGTGGCCAGACCGAGAAACAGCCCCAGCAGAATTCGCGGCCAAAGCCCCGTGGCCAACGACGCAGACTTTTTTATCCGGAGCATATGGTTTTATCCTTTCTTATCGCCGGATGGCGCCATCGGCGCGGGAAGGTCTTTAGGGCCGTGCGGCGCTGTCATTATTCCCCTGGCGAATAGCCTGTCCACCAACAGCGCTGTAATCACGCGCCACGTCATATATCTTGAACTCGTCAATCTTGAAACCGGCCTTCGAGCCACCGCCGTGCAGCCAGAGCCAAGTTTTGCCTTTTGGGGATGGCGATCGGCGGTCCATCAGGATGGTTTGGCTGCTGAGCTTTTTCACCAGCTTGCCGTCAAGGTACAACGCCAGGGATGACTCGCCCGGCACACCTGTGCGCCAGGTAACCGCGATGTGATGCCATTGATTGGCCTTCCACGAAGCGAGCGATGTGACTAGGTAAAAACGCCGGCTGTGCCGGTTGCAGAGCATATAATACAAGCCGTG
>JAKCCC010000091.1 GCA_021838985.1 Planctomycetota bacterium | reverse complement strand
TTCCGCAACCCCTATGCCCCGCTCGACCTGCGCGCGCTCCCCGGCGACTGGCCGTATCAGTTGGCCAATTATTACGGCGACTGCCAGGCCATTGATGAATCCATGGGCCGGATTTTCCAGGTGCTCCAGGAAGAAAACCTGGAAAAGAACACGTTGGTGATCTTCCTGAGCGACCATGGCTGCCATTTCCGCACGCGCAATACCGAGTACAAACGCAGCCCCCATGAAAGTTCCATTCATTGTCCGCTGATGATCCAGGGGCCGGGCTTCAATCACCGCCGCGTCATCGATGAACTGGTTGGCATGATTGATTTAACGCCCTCGCTGCTGGACCACCTGGGTTTACCGATTCCGACCTGCATGCAGGGCCGAAGTTTTATGCCGCTGCTGCACGATGCCAAGGCCCGGGCGGCCTGGCGTAATGAGGTCTTCATCCAGATCAGCGAATCAGAGGTCGCCCGCGCCCTGCGCGACGACCAATGGACCTATGTGGCGCTGGCGCCGGGTTTGAACCCGATCCACACCTCTGGCAGCCGGCGCTACCGGGATTATCAACTTTATAATAACCGGGCCGATCCGGCCCAACTGGTCAATCTGGCCGGCCGTGCGGATCCGCCCGCGCTGGTGCACTACGTTGGCGACCGCTCGATGGTGCAGGTAACCGCGGACTTGCGTCGTCGGCTCATCGAGCGCATGGTGGAGGCGGGCGAAGCGCGGCCGCGCCTTGATCGGTGGCCGTATTATCCCTAGGCGCCGTCGCAGCAGGGGTGTGATGCCAGGTGTTGACCCCCGCGTAAGGTCGGAGCCGGAGGCGCCGCGCCTTAATGCCGCCGCCTCAGGATAAGCGGCGGCCAGGCGTGTCACGGTGACAGCGTGGGGCGGCGCAGCCTGTTTGCGGAATAGTCCAAGGCGGTTTCGGAGAACCTTAATATGATTTCGTGTTTGCGTCGAATGCTGGTGGGGGGAACCCTTGCCATGACCTTAGCCTCGGTGGCCGCAGTGGGGCGCCCGGCGCAACTGGCGCCCGCGGCGCTGCGACCAACCGCCGCCCCGACGATGCCAGCCGTCCGCCAAGTCTACGGGTTGGATAAGGGCTGGTTGATCCACCGAATGCCAAACTTCCATCGGTGGATGTCCATGCCCGTGTTGAGCGGCTGGCTGGTCCGGCATATGCACTGCCCATGGCCGAAGGGCCTGTGGAAACCGGTGCAGCTTCCCAACGACTATATCGTGGCGGGCCGCTTCACCCACCGGGCCAATCCCGGCCACGGTTCGCTGCCGGTCTATCCGGCTTGGTATCGGCGGACATTCACCTTGCCCTCCACGGCCCGGAACAAAACCATTTGGCTGAATTTTGGCGGCGTGTACCGCGATGCGGTGGTATTGGTTAATGGCCGCCCGGTGGGTCAGCACCCCAGTGGTTACACCGCCTTCCGTTACAGCATCGGCCGATTTGTTCATTTTACCCGGCCCAATACCTTGACGGTTTTCGTTGATCCGCGCTGGTTTGAGGGCTGGTGGTATGAAGGCGGAGGCATCTATCGCCATGTGCGGCTGATCGTGACTGGTAAACTGCATGTAGCGCCGTGGGGAACGTTCGTTATCAGCCGGGTGTCCGGTCCGATCCACTATGGTTCACCCACTGGGGATCAAGCCGCCGCTCAGCTCACGATTCAAACCACGGTGGACAATCACCACCACACCGCCCGGCGCTTCACTCTGGTCTCGGTGGTTTCCGGGCCCAGTGGAAAGCGAGTCGCGCGGGCGGCAACCGCTGAAAGTCTGCCGGCCGGCCAGAGCGCCGTTTTTGCGCAGCACGTGGCGCTAAGCGTAGCCCATTTATGGTCCTTGCGCCATCGGAATCTATATCATTTAATGACCTTGCTTCGTGTGCGCCATAAAACGGTTGACGCCAAGCGCACCACCTTCGGCATACGCACCATGCGCTTTGATCCGAATCAGGGTTTCTTTCTGAACGGTCGGCATGTGGAGATCCAAGGCACATGCAACCACCAGGATTTTCCCGCGGTGGGCATTGGGGCGCCGGATAACCTGTGGTTTTGGCGGATTAAAAAACTCAAAGCCTTGGGGGCCAATGCCTACCGGACGGCGCATAATCCCCTCGCCCGCGCGTTTTACCGGGCCTGCGACCGTTTGGGGATGCTGGTTATGGATGAAAATCGGCATATGGGGGATGTGTATTCGCCGAAAACGCCGCCCGGAGCGCCGTATTCGAAACTGGCTGATCTGAAAGCGATGATTCTGCAGGAGCGCAACTATCCCTGCATCATAATGTGGTCGCTGGGCAATGAAGAAGTCTGGATTGAATCGAGTCCTTATGGCAGAAAAGTCTTCCAGGCCATGATGAAAGTGGTTCACCAGATTGATCCGACCCGGCCGATTACCTGTGCCTATGCTCAATTTCCGCGAACCAAGTCTTTTTTTGGCCACGGGTTTATGAAGGTGGAAAATATTGTCGGCTGCAATTATGGCACAGGTCTCTATGCCCGGGTTCACCGGGACATTCCCAACAAAATGATCTTCGGTAGTGAAGATTCCAACTCCTACAGTGATCGGGGCGTCTACCGGACCAACGTACCCGCGGGGCATATCAATGAATACGGTACTTGGATTCAACACGGAAAAACGGTTTATGTCTGGGGCCATCGCCCCTGGCATACCTGGCGGGCGGTGATGGGGCATCCTTTCGTCGCCGGCGCATTTCTCTGGACCGGCTTTGATTACCGTGGCGAGCCTAACCCCATTGGTTGGCCAGATGTCAGCAATCGCACCGGGATGATGGATCTCTGCGGCTTTCCCAAGCCGGACTATTACTATTGGCACGCCTGGTGGACCAAGCAGCCGTCCATCTACGCCTTCCCGGCTTGGGATTTGCCGCAGTCGTTGGACGGGAAACCGATCCTGGTGCGCGTTTATTCCAACTGCCAGCGGGTGAAGCTGGAGCTTAACGGCCGTAGCTTGGGCGCCCAGCGCATGCCGAAATACCGCTACCTGGATTGGCAGGTGCCGTACCGGCCGGGAGTTCTTACCGCCTACGGCTACGACGCCGGACGGGTAGTGGCGACCTATGTGAATCGGACCGCCGGGCCGCCGGCGCGTCTGCGCTTAACGGACGAGGTAGCCACGCTACCCGCGGATGGCGAAAGCCTGGCCCCGGTGGCAGTGGCGGTTGTTGACGCCCATGGCACGGTGGTGGCGCGTGCCGCTAACTTGGTGCGCTTTACCGTTACCGGCGCCGGTACGCTGGCCGGCGTAGCCAATGGCAACCCGGCCAATCATGAATCGAACGTGGGGCATCAGGTGCGGGTTTTTCACGGACTAGGGATGGCGCTGGTGCGCGCCGGCGATCGGCCCGGCCGCATTACCCTCACCGCCACGGCCCGTGGCCTGCCACCGCGGGTGTTGGTCATCTTAACCGGCACCACACCGGAGCGTATCGACGCCTTGATCAAGGCCGGCCAATGCGGCGCCGTGCTGCAAAAATTGGTCATGGCCCGATGCGCCGGCCTTGCCCCGTGGAACCGACCCTATCAATTTAATGGGATTGGTGATTGCTACGGCTACTGCCGACAAGTGTGGAATGCCATTCTGGCCAATGGCTCACCGCACGCCGGGGATTACTATCCGCACCCTTATGTCAAAGCACGCTGGCTCAACCTACCAGGTGGAATTCCGGTGAACACCTACCCCGATCGGCACTGGGTGTACTTCTCTGACCGGGACGTTCTGTTGCCCGGTGATCTGCTGGCGACGAGCCAAGGGCACTTCTGGGGGCCGGATTGGCATGGCGGCATCTATGCGGGTCACGACCGTATTTGGGACGATTCCACGCACGACGGACTTAATGGTGCCTACAACCGGCCCTGGTACCCCGGCTTTCATTATTATTATCAGCCGATCCATCAGGCCCTGCAGGAACCGGCCCGGCGTAACCGGCGTGATCCGTCTCGCCGCGACGCTGCGGTGGGAACTCGGCCCAGGGTGCCGGCCGCGGGTTGGTCACGGCGCTGACATGTGCGCTGCTTTACAGGGAACCGTTCATGGATCTCCCGAGTACTATCGGGACTATCGGGATTGGCGCCGCACTCACCTTATCCCGGCGCGCCGGGATAAGCGCCGCGTCGGAGAGCGGTTACCGGCACCGGGGCGCGCTTGGTGGCGGGGAGCTGATACAGCCTCCAACGACAACTCTGGCCGTCGCACCCGGCTGGGCGGATAGCCCACCAGACGGCGAAATGTTCGGGAAAAATGAAAAGGGTCGCTCAGCCCCGTGCGCCGGGCGATGGCCTTCATCGGGAGTGTGGAACTTTGCAGAAGGCTATGGGCTGCTTCAACGCGGCATTTTGCCAGAAAACGCATCGGCGTCTGCCCGGTATGCCGCCGAAAGATACGGCTGAAATGAAAAGCGGATACGTTAACGATTTTCGCGATATCGGCCAAACGCAGCGGCTCGGCCAACTTTTCCCGCATATACCGGACCGCCGTGCGCACGATTTGCTCGGAACTGACGGTGTATTCCGGATGGCGGACCGCCTCTTCCAGCACCGCCTGCAGCAGGGCAGCTTGCGTGAGCTCGCGATCCTTCTGCGGAGAGGAGGTCAACTCATGCATCCATTGCATCAACATGCGAATGCGGCCGGTTTGGTCGAAGCTGATGGTTGGCCTTGCCCCCAGATGAATGCCGTGGGCAGCGGTACGGAAGCCTACATAAAGCGTCTCCAGCACGCCGCGGCCGATAGATCTTTCCTGATGTGGAATCCCTTGCGGATAAAACAGCACGCTGCCGGATTCACCGCGCAAGACCAGGTCGGCGATGTTGGCTTCAATTTGTCCCTGCAAAACCATGATAAGCTGGTCATGGTCATGCTGATGCGGCGCTATGGACCATCCGGTTTGAGGGGCGATGTGTCCCGTGTAGAAAGGCGTGGGCAGATCGTGGGCGGTAGCTGGTTCTTGCATCTGCGTCAGTATATAGCAACAATTGACAAATCACGAGCCCGGCGCTCGTCGATACCCGGCCGGCGCCTGCGGAAACCGGACCGCGTACCGAATGATAATCCCGTCACTGACGCAGCCGCAAAACCGGGTCTCGAAGGTGGGGGCACAGAACAGAGGTTAGGAATTAGGTCCTGCTGGGGTGGCGCTTTGTTAATGGATAACTTTCCGGTGCGCGCAAGAGCCTCAGACTTGCCACCGAACCCGCGGCACCGGGCTTTAGGTCGCCCGCGGCGACCCGGTGGACGGCTTTTGGACGGAGTGCCTGAAAGCTAAGTGCCGACAAAGCGGTAGCCCCGGGGCGTAAGCCCGGGGCGTGCGCCGCAACGCGGCGAGGCTGGGCGATACGGCAACGCGTCGCCTAGCCCCGTTCCAGGAGTCGCCTGTGCAGACCTTGTCGCGGGTGGGGTCTTCGCGAACATCCTACCCCGCGATTTTTCAGATGGGGAACAAGATGATAAACAAGCCCTTACGGCTTACAGCCATCCTGGTCCTATGCTTGGGGACGTTAAGCAGCCGGGCCTTCGCGGGCCGTACCGTTTGGAATCTGAGCATTTTTCACCACGGTTTAGCCCCATGGAAAACCACAGGGTCCGCATGGGGACTGGTTGATACGCCCCGACCGGGGCGGCCGGTTGGTCCACGGCCGGAATCACAGGCGGGTGGGGAAGCGGCCACCGGCACAATCCGTTCGCCGAACTTTGTTGTTTCCGGAGACATAGTCAGCTTTCTGGCGAATGGTTGGGATGGTCGGTGGGGCGGTCATGGTTGGAATGCCTATTTTCTGAAGCGGGCCTCCGACGGGAAGATTTTACGGCGGGCGGCGCCACCGCAGCAGGACGCTTTCGCGCCCGTATCCTGGTTGGTGTCAGGCTTGCAAGGACAAACCGTTTACTTCGAAGCGGTCGACCAAGATAACAATCGCCATGGCACAGGTCCCGGCTTCGCTTGGTTGGGATTCGCGCGTCTACGAATGATTGCTTTGGACGTTCCCGTGTCGCGGAGCCGTTTATTCGCGATTCCATTGCCCTCGACGAAAACTTTTTCGCCGGTAATGGACAGCCACGGTTATGCTCAGGCTGCGGGAATTCCATTTATTTTAAGTGGTGGAGGTCGGATGAAATCCGGCGGCACCTGGACCATTCCCTTGAATCAACCAGTGCGGCGGCTTTTCCTGGCTGGATTTACCGGTACTTGGGATCAGGGAGAACCGGCCTGGGGCAACCCCAATGATTGGCGACATATCCTCTTTATTGGTCAGCGAATGGGAACCCTGCTGTTGGATTACGCCGACGGCCAAACCGTGCGGTATCCGCTGATTTATGGCTACAGTGCCTGGTGGGGCGCACCACTGGCCATGGCGCCGGAGCCGTTTGCTTCCAGTCAGACGGCGCGGCGACTGCTGCGCCACACGTTGGCGCTACGACCGCTCCACGGTGGGGGGGCGGCGTACCTGGGCGTCATCGCACCGCGCCCGGTTCCGATTCAAGACATTCGTGTTCAGGACAATCCGAAAAGGGCTGGCGTACCGATTATTTCCGGAATAACGGTTCAGCCGACGGGGGCGCCGGCGCCCGGATGGCGCCCGTTGCCGCACGATCGGCCGACCTCCGCCGCGAAGCGTTGGCTCGCCCGTCACCACCTGCAGGCACAGGCCGGCCAACGCCGGGCGGTACGGGCTGCCTTGGGCCGTCTACGCCGCCTTTTATATACAATTCCGGGCGACTTTCCCGCACATCTGCCGATCTCCGTACCGGCGGGCTATCACGGGCCGCGGGTTCGCTTCCGCGGAACCGTATACGCCGACATTCTTACCAGCGTGTTCTACCACGACGTTCAGGACATTTTAGATAAGATCGACCGCAACGGAATGTACCACACTTCGACCCCCGGTGCGCCGGAGTGGTGGTATACCGGGGTGGGAACATGGCGCAATGGCGTGGGGGCGTACGCTGGCATGTCGTGGGGACGGGACTTGGGTCGCAGTTTACAGGAAATCACGGAACTGGGATTTTTGGCGCGGGCCAACCGGGTCGCCGACTACTGTTTCCGCGAAGCGCGTCGCTGGGCGGCGGATCCATCGCTGAAATATAAGGGCGTTCAACTGCCGTCAC
>JAKCCC010000090.1 GCA_021838985.1 Planctomycetota bacterium | reverse complement strand
ATCGCAAATACATTACAAGTCAAGCACATACATATACATACATATTATTTACATGGGTACAAATCCAAGGAACAATGGCCCCGGCTGATCGCTGTAAACCATGGCCCAGCAATAACTTATGAATGAATATTGAAGCACATTTCGGGAGGAACTACGGCATAGTCTTCAGTCCGGCGGAACAAGCCAACACGCCCGCCGAGCGGTTCAGCATGTGATGAACGTAGCCATCGGGCCAATATCGCGTTTTTTACGCCCGGCCGTGATCCTGCCATAAACCGCCCCGCCCGCCACTGCCAGCCAGGTCCCGCGGCACGCTGCGAATTGGCGTGTAACTATTTCACAGTCGTTTACGGTGGGCGCGAATTCGCGGCGCCCGCATCCCACACGGTCCCGCCACGCCGCAATCCGCGCCACGCGGACGGCGCGCTGCGCTCCGGGCCACCCCACGGCTTGCCAGCTTCGATGGACTCGCACAGGTTGTGGTATAGTTCATGTGGGAAGGCCAAACCAGTCAATAGGTGTCGCCGTGAACGATTACAAATGCTTAACGCGATGCGCCTGGCTATAATCGTGTGCTGGAGTGTTGGCATAATGGACTCTAGGGTATCATCGGTTTCCGCACCGGATCTGGGGTCCATTCCGACGGTTGGCGCCATTCCGGGGCTTTCCTCGCAGGAGGCCGCCGCGCGGCTGCAAGAATTTGGTCCCAACGCCATTCCGGAGCAAAAGCCACATCCGGTTCGCGCATTTCTGCTAAAGTTTTGGGCACCGGTTCCATGGATGCTTGAAGTCACTTTCATCTTGGAAATGGCACTCCACAAACCGGTTGAAGCCATTATTGTTGCTTTGCTGCTGGTCGGCAATGCGGTGCTGGGATTTGTCCAAGAGGGACGGGCGCAGGCCGCCTTGGAAATTCTCCGCCATCGCTTGGAAATTAACGCCCGCGTTATACGTGATGGCAAATGGCTACTGGTGCCCGCCCGCGATCTGGTCCCGGGGGATTGTATCTATCTGCGCATGGGGGACATGGTTCCCGCTGATGCCCGTCTGAGCTCAGGCTATCTAGAAGCTGATCAGTCGGCTTTAACCGGTGAATCTGCCCCGATGGAGCTGGCACCGGGTGGCGATGTCCGTTCGGGTTCGGTGGTCAAACGTGGTGAGGCCGCCGCGGAAGTCACCGCCACCGGTGCCAAAAGTGTTTTTGGCAAAACCGCGGAGTTGGTGCGCGGTGCCAAAACCGTTGGCCACATGGAACAGATTATTGTTTCCATCGTCAAATACCTCGTGGTAATGGATGTTACGCTGGTGGTGGTTATTTTGATCTATGCCTTTGCCATGGGAATAGCCTGGTTTGTTATCCTGCCTTTTGCCCTGATCCTGTTGGTGGCGTCTGTGCCCGTGGCGCTGCCCGCAACTTTCACGCTGGCGCAGGCGGCGGCTTCGCTGGAAATGGCGGACAACGATGTATTGGTGACACGCTTATCGGCCATTCAGGAATTGGCCAGTATGCAGCAGTTATGTTGCGATAAAACCGGCACGCTGACACTCAACGAATTGGCGCTGGAAAAGGTTCAAGGCCTCAATGGTTCCACCGCATCGGATGTGCTGGCGTTTGCCGCGCAAACTTGTGATGCCGGCACGCAGGATCCTATTGATATAGCTATCCTGAAAAAATATCAGGCAAATCCGGCTGCGAGCTTCCATTGGAGGCGGGCCAAGTTGATCCCTTTTGATCCCGCCACCAAACGCGCGGAAGCGGAACTGGAAATGGATGGTAAAAAGGCGCGTGCGATAAAAGGCGCACCGGCCACACTGGCTGGCCTGTGCAAAAATACGCAGGACATCTTGAAACAGGCCGACGCTTTGGCCGCGGCGGGCAACCGCGTAATGGGCGTGGCCGCCCAGACGGATGGCGAACTAGAAATGATCGGATTGCTTTCGCTGCGCGATCCACCACGCCCGGAATCGCACGATACCATTGCCAAGCTTCAAGGCTTGGGTATTCGCGTGCGAATGGTTACGGGGGACGGCCAAACCACGGCGCGGGCCATCGCCACACAATTAGGCATTGGGGGTAGGTCCGCGGATCGTTCCGCCATTGAGAATGGGCAACTTGCGGCTGATGTTTTTGCCGGAGTTTTCCCGGAGGATAAAATTGCCCTTGTCCGCCAGCTTCAGAAGCAACATATTATCACCGGAATGACCGGTGATGGTGTCAACGATGCTCCGGCCCTTAAGCAGGCGGAAGTTGGAATCGCCGTATCCAGTGCCACCGATGTCGCGCGTTGCGCCGCCAGTTTGGTGTTGACGAAACCGGGAATCTCTCATTTGACGGACGCGGTTAACATTGGCCGTAAAGTGTATCGACGTATGCTTACGTACACCACCAATAAGGTCACCAAGACCATGCAAGTGGCATTGTTTCTGAGTCTGGGTTTGCTGATAACGGGGTCACTGGTAACCACGCCCCGGCTGATTTTACTGTTATTGTTCGCCAACGATTTCGTCACCATGTCCCTGGCCAGTGATCGCGTCACGCCGTCACCGCATCCGGATCGTTGGAATATTCGTGTGTTGATGGGGTCGTCCGCTGTAATTGCAATCTCCTGGCTGTTATACTGCTTCGCGGTGTTTTATGTGGGGCGACATTTCATGAAGCTGCCGGCCACACAAACACTGGTCTTCCTGGCATTGGTATTCAGCGGTCTGGCGACGGTGTATCTGGTACGTGAGAGTCGCGCTTTCTGGAAATCGCGGCCCGGAACGTTTTTGCTCTGTGCCACCGCCGGAGATGTGGTGGTGGTGTCGGCGATGGCGGTGTTTGGAATTTTAATGGTGCCGGTGCCGATTACGATGGTGCTGGGATTGCTGGCCGCCACCGTTTTCATGCTGTTCGTTTTGGATGTTGTTAAAAAGCCGTTAATGCGTCGCCTCGTGAGTACATGAGAAGGCAATGCCATTCATACAGCCCAATGATTCATTGGGTTACATGGCATTGAATGCTCCACCCCCGGTGCCGGCGACACGAAACGGTGGCTCCATCATCACACGGGCATTTTGGCAAAGAGGGCTTGTCCCGCCCTGCGTTGAAAATAGATGGCGGCAGGGATGGACAACACTCTACGCGGCGACCTTGGCGGTGTCAGCCCCGCGAGCTCCCCGGCGATGTCCCCCAGCTCCTTTTTCGCCGCGGCGTAATCCTTCTTGTTCCACGCCGCCTTCAGACGCCAGGCCCAGCGGCGCTAGTGGCGCGGCGGCAGAAGGTCCAGGACGTTCCGCCGCCCACTGTAGCGGGTCTTCGACTTGTGCACCAGACAACGCTGGATCAGCACCTCCGCCCCGCAGCGGCCCCGCACTCCCTCGCCTTGTCGAGGCGCCCTCTTCGGCGACTTGGCCAAGGCTTTGGAACCATGTCGCCGTACCGACTCTTCGACCAGAATAAACAGGTACTTCCGGTCGAGGGGCAACCCCCGACGGGTCCGATCGTCCAGTAGTTCGCCGACCATAGTGGCGTTTTCCGTATCCCCCTGCCAGAGCCCCAGCAGATGTTTGCGGCCCCGCGCGTCCAGGCCCAGGCCCACCACCAGCACCACGTCACCAAAGCGAATCCCGTCGAGCATCAGCACCACCAGGTCGAAGACCCGCTACGGTGGGTCCAGGTCGCCCAACGGCCGTTCGCACCGCCCCCGCAACGTCTCGGCGTTGGCCGCACACTATTGCCGACTCGCCGCGCTTTGGGAGATCCCGTAACCATCGCACAGGTCGTCCAGGAGGGGATCCTATTGTCGGGTCGAGACCCCGGCCAGGACCCGCCGGGCCACGTCCCGCTGCCGCGCCCCGTCGCCCTGAAACCGCCGGTAGCGTTCCAAGGGCCACCTCCCGGCCCTGGCGGTCGCGCAGCCGCGGACGTTCCAGCGGCACCTTCTTGCCCGACCAGACCACGTAGCCGTCTGCACGCCCCCAGTCGAAGACCCGATCCGGTGGGCCATGCACTTCCCGCCCGGCTCGCGTCGCCCATGGCGACCGGGCTTTGTCGAGTCGCCCTCTTTGGCGACTTGGTGCGCATACCGACGGCCGGCACGTTGCTCGACCTCCTCGGCGATCAGCGGTCGCCACGGCGACCCCGACTGGCCGGCCAATTCGTGGACGGCGGCCCGTAGAGCTCCCGTCAGCTGCCGCAGCGGCAACTCGAGCCGTACCGACGGGTCCAGCCCGTCGGTCCCAGCCGGGGTGAACTCCATTCGGTAAGCTGGGCGACGGACGCAGCTTGGCCGACGATCCTGCTTGCGATAGCTTCCTTTCATGGCGGCTCCTTTCTGACAGCTTGTTTCCAAAACGCCAACTAACCTCAAGCTATCCGAGCCGCCTCTATTTTCAACGACCGCCGGGACAAGCACCGAACGGTGGGCGACAGCCGCCGGTAGATAATGTTGATCGGTGTATTCGCACACGGCGCGGTTGGCGGAGAAGCGAGGCGTCAACCGTGCCATGCTTTCACGCATCCGCGCGATCCAGGCGGGAAGGCCTTTCTCGTTGCGGTTGTAGAACTCGGGGATCACCTCGCGTTCGAGCCGTTCGTAGAGCGCCTCGGTTTCCGCTCCATCCCAGGATGGATGGCTGTCGTGCGCCTGGCCGTCGCCCAGCGCCCAGCCTAGGTCGGGAACAAGGGTTTCGGCCCAGCAGCCGTCCAATTCCGAAAGATTGATGCCGCCATTGACGAGCACCTTCATGCCGCTCCTGCCACACGCCTCCCAAGGCCGCCGGGGCGTGTTGAGCCAGACATCCACGCCTTGCACCGGGCGTTCGGTTAAGTGTATGTCGTAGTCGCTGAGAAAACTCGCACGAGGACGAACTTCCGGTCGGCGAAGGAACTGGATCCATTTCCGCATCAGTGTTTGTCCCGCCAGATCCATCGGATGGGCCTTGCCCGCAACAATGAGTTGCAGCGGGCGCTGCGGATTGGATAGCAAACGGAGCAGTCGCTCCGGATCATGCAGCAGCAGATTAGATATTTTATAGGTCGCAAAACGCCGCGGAAAGCCCTGCGTCAATACGTTCCGATCGAAGAGAGGTTTGGCCTCCTTAACTGTCTCGGACAATGTGCCGGCGGCATAGTGCCGGGCCAGGCGTTCGCGGGCATATTCCACCAGTGACTTGCTGGTGGCGAGGCGAAATTGCCAAAGGGTTTCGTCGGAGACGCGGCGAAGGTCCTGCTCCAACTTGTCCGACGTCCCCAGCCAACGGTCTTTGCCACACGCCTTCCTCCAAAGCTCTTCCGCCGCCGCCGAATCCCAAGTCGGCATGTGAACTCCATTGCTTACATGGCCGACAGAAACATCCTCCTGCGGCCAGTGGGGAAACAGCGGCGCTAAGACTTGCCGGCTGACTTTTCCATGCAAGCGACTCGCGTCATTCACCGACTCGCTGCCGCGGGCGACCAGATAGGCCATGTTGAAACTTTCCGACATGTTGTCCGGATTCTGGCGGCGCAAGGCCAGCAAGTCGCGGACGGAAATTCCACGTTTCTCGCCCGCATAATCGCGCAGGTATCGCTCGATGAGCACCGGAGTGAAAGGATCAAAGCCCGCAGCCACTGCCGTGTGGGTGGTGAAGAGGTTCCCCTCCCGAGTGGCGGCCAACGCCACTTCACGAGGCCGCGCGTTTTCCCGCATGAAGCTGCGGGCGCGCTCTAACACAGCAAAGGCAGCATGGCCTTCGTTCAAGTGGCAGGCATCCGGCTTGATGTCGAGCGCCGCGCGCAGTCGCCAGCCGCCAATCCCCAACAGTATTTCCTGCACGAAGCGCAACTCCAGCCCTCCGTGATATAACTCGCTGGTAATTCCGCCACGAGCCGGAAAGTTCGCCAGGTCATTACTGTCCAGCAGGTAAAGCTCCACCCGCCCCACTTGCACCAGCCACGCACGCAGCCAGACCGAGTAACCGGACAAGGCGATCTCCAAACGCACCCGCTCGCCGTCTGGCTGGCGCAAAGGCGTGATCGGCAACTGTCCGGGATCGTTAGATAGATAAAGCGATGGTTGGGCTCCGTTCTGGTCGATCACCTGGTGAAAATAGCCCTGTTGGTAGAGCCGCCCCACACCGACCACTGGCACGCCAAGGTCGCTGGCAGCTTTGAGCTGACCGTCGGCCACGTTGCCCAGTCCGCCGGAATAAGTCGGCAACGCCTCGCCCAACATATATTCCATGCTGAAATACGCGACACACTTCAAAGGCGACTGCGAATGACGTTTCTGAAACCATCCGGGCGTCTCCGCTGCCTGACGTTTGGCTCGCAACTGGTCATCCACTTTCCTACAGAAGCTCGGATCGGCCAGCACACTTGTGACTTTGTCGTTTGAGACAGTTTGTAGAACCCCCCAGGGGTTTTGCATGCACTCCCACAAGGCGGGATCGAGCCGCCGCCACACTTCGTCCGTGGCGTGAGTCCACGACCAGCGCAGGTCCAGCGCCAGTGCCGCTAGGGGAACGAAGCCTTCGACATCCGCAGTTAAAGGGCTATGGATCGGCTTGTTGAAAGGGCAGCAGATCGGCTTGTTGAACGGATTTTGTTTGTTCACGATTTGTTCTCTCGTATTGGCGTGGTCGGAATCGCCGGTTTCGGCAGTGACGCCGCTAAAGCAACGTTGATGACGGTCTTGGTTTCCGTCAGGATGCGGCGTAAATGCGCCTTTCCTTGGAAGCTCTCGGCGTAAAGTGTATAGATGTTTTCGGTGCCAGACGGACGCGCCGCGAACCAACCGTTCTTGGCCACGACCTTCGACCCACCGATGGGCGCATTGTTGCGCGGCGCACGGGTAAGGATCGTCTGAATGTTCTGGTCCGCCAACTCGGTGAGCTTGACCTGCTGCGGTGAGAGTTTCGCCAAGCACTCTTTTTGTTCCGGCGCAGCTGGGGCGTCAACACGGTCATAGGCAGGCTCACCGAACTCGTGCCGGAATTCGCGGTAGATGGCTGCGGGATCGTAACCCGTTCGCACGGTACTTTCGGCCGCGAGCACACAGGGAATGAATCCGCCTTTGTCCGTAGTCCATACGGTGCCATCCAAACCAAGGAAAACTGAACCTGCGTTTTCCTCGCCGCCAAATCCCAGCGAACTATTGAGCAAGTCCTCCGCGAACCATT
>JAKCCC010000089.1 GCA_021838985.1 Planctomycetota bacterium | reverse complement strand
GTCGGCTCTACGAGGGCGTCGGCTCTACGGGCGCTCCTGCCCCGGCGCTTACGGTTAAGGGTTGTGTAGGGCCGATGCCCTCATCGGCCACGGGGCCAGCCGACGAGGGCGTCGGCTCTACGGGGGCGTCGGCTCTACGGGCGCTCCTGCCCCGGCGCTTACGGGCAAGGCCTGTGTAGGGCCGATGCCCTCATCGGCCATGGGGCCAGCCGACGAGAGCGTCGGCTCTACGGACGCTCCGGGCTATGGGCAATGGCCGGCTCAACGGCGCACCCCAGACGGCGCGAAACTCCTGCCCTGGAAACGGCACTGGTGCGCCAGATCTGTCCTGCGTCCCCCCATGCGCCTGCGCGCACCGGGGGGTGGCATTGGCGGTGGCCGCGGGATAGAATACAGCCTACCATAAGCAGGGGACGGGTGACCGTGTACGCCCGTTCCGACGCTGGGAGCGTTGCCCATGCGACCCATGCACCCAACACGGAAGCACGCATGAAAATAGATCCTCGTTTCCAGGTTGAAAGCGGCGTGGAAATCTTCAGCGGTTCGGAACTGCTGCTGAAGGGCGCCCTGGAGACGCCTGGCGGGGTGGCGTTGTTGACTGGTTATCCCGGTTCGCCGGTGGCGGGATTCTTCGACGCCTGCCACGACATCGGTCCGCTGCTGAATGAAAAAGGGATCTGCGCCAAAATGGCCAACAACGAGGCCATCAGCGTGGCCATGCTCAACGGCGCCCAGATGGTCGGGGTCAAGGGTCTGGTGGTGTTCAAGTCCGTGGGGTTGCACGTCGCCGCGGACGCGCTGGCGCTGGGCAATCTGGGGGGCGTGCCCCATCCGGGCGGCGGGGCGGTGGTGGTTTCCGGAGATGATCCGTGGTGTGAATCCACGCAGGTCCCGGTCGATTCGCGTTTTCTTTTCGAGCATTTGCGGGTTCCGGTGTTCGAGCCAGCCAATCCACAGGAGCTGAAGGATTGGGTGGCCCACGCGTTTGATCTATCGGTGGCGGCGGGGCTGTATATCGGCATCATGGTGACGGTGGCGCTGGCTGATGGCGGCGGCACCGTGCAATGCCGCCCCAACCAGTGGCCGACCATCAGCACCAAAGAGCGGATCGCCCTGGAGACAGCAGCCATTGACGTTGAATCCACCGTCTTGCTACCCCCGCGCACCTGGCGCCGGGAGCTGACGTTTGAGCAGCGGTTCGCCGCGCTGCATCAGCGCTGCCGGCAGTTGGATCTTACCCGCCTGCTGTATCCGCTGGAGCGCACATGGCGGGGCGGGCCCCGTGAAAAGGCGCCGCTGGGCTTCATTTCCTCGGGCATGTCCCACACCATGCTGGTCCACGCCCTGCAGGAAATTGGTTTGCTGGGCGCCTTTCCGATGCTCAAACTGGCCTTCAGCTACCCGCTGGACACCGTCGCGGTGGATGAATTGGCCAGCATGTGCGAGCGGATCATCGTCGTCGAAGAGCGGCGGAGTTTTATTGAAAAACAGATCACGGAACACCTGGTCCGGCAGCGGCAACAGCGTCCGGATCATCCCCACGCCCGCGTGCAATTATGGGGCAAGGCTTTTCCCAACGGGCGCCCGGGTATTCCCTCCACCCGCGGTCTGCATCCGTCGCTGCTGATTGAGCGGCTCATCGAATTCCTCCGCGAAACGCCCAACCTATCGCCCGAACTGGCCAATGGTCGGCTGGCGGAGGAGCTGGCCGTTATCGCCGCGGCCAGTCAAGCTAAGCCGGCGGTGGTGGTGCGCACGCCGGCCTACTGCCCGGGGTGCCCGCATCGCGATTCGTCCAGCGCGCTGCTGGAGATTCGCCGCAATCTGCTCGACGCCCGCTACATGCAACGCCAGTACGGCCGGGGTCCCGTCGATCTGGTGGCCCACGGCGATACCGGCTGCTACACCATGATGATGTTTGAGCCGAACAAGCCGCTCATGCATAACTACAGCGGCATGGGCTTGGGCGGCGCCACCGGCGGCGGGGTGGACCCCTTTATCACCAACAAGCAGCTGGTCTTCATGGGCGACGGCACCTTTTTCCATTCCGGCCAGTTGGCCATCGCCAACTCCATCAACCAGGGCCAGGATATCACCTACATCATCCTGGAAAACAAGACCACCGCCATGACCGGCCATCAGCCCAACCCCACTTTGCAGGAGGACCTGGTCGGCCAGATGGTGCTGGCCCACGATATTGAACGGATTGTCCGCGCCATGATTCCCGAGGCCGCCGGCCCGCTGCGCATCCGCGGCCAGGACGGCCGCAATGAACCGCAGCCCCGTGTCATCCGGATCAATCCGGCCGAGCGCGACCATTACCGGGAGCTGCTTGAACGCGTGATCCTGCAGGATGGGGTGAAGGTCGTGATCGCCGACAAGGAATGCGGCATCACGTTCAACCGCCGGAAACATCGCGCCGAGCTTTGGGAAAAGAAGGATCACGGCTTTGTCCGCCAGAAGACCTACATGAATGTCGCGGAGGAGGTCTGTGAATACTGTCTGGAATGCACGCAGCAAACCGGTTGCCCGGCCCTGAAGGTGGTGCAGACGGATTACGGGCCGAAAATCCAGACCGATTTCACCACCTGCGTCAATGACGGCGCCTGCGCCCGCCTGGAGGCGTGTCCGAGTTTTGAGCAGGTCATCGTCACCCGCAAACATCCGCCGCGCCTGCCGGACGAGGTGGTGGACTTGGGCGGCATGCCGGAGCCGCCGCTGGCGAAAATGGGTGAGCAATGGCGGTGCTATCTGGCCGGCGTGGGCGGAATGGGGATCGGCGTGGCGGGGGAAATTCTGGTGCGGGCCGCCCACAAGGAAGGATTCCACGTGGCGTTTCTGGACAAGAAGGGCCTGGCCATACGCAACGGCGGTGTGTTCAGCCAGTTGCTGTTTTCCCGGAATCCCATCGTGGGTTCCGCCATCACTCCGTTCGGTAAGGCGGACTTGCTGATTGGTGTGGACGCCTTGGAAGCCGCCCGCGCGGTGTCACCCCACGAAAATCTGCGCGTGGCTTCGCCGCGCTATACCCGCGCCGTGATTAACACCGGTAAAACTTCCACGATTCTGACCTTGCTGGGCCGCGAGGATTTTTCGCCCTCCGAACTCGCCGCCGCGATCCAGGCCCAGTGCCGGCCGGGCCAGTTTTTCAGCTTCAACGTCGGTGATTTGTGTGAACGCTTGCTCGATTCCAAACTCTACGCGAATATCATGATGCTCGGTGTCGCCTGGCAGTTGGGCTTTATTCCCGTTTCCTACAAGAATATCACCTGGGCGATTCGTCACGCGGTGGGACGTGAATTTGAACGCAACTACCGGGCCTTCAACCTCGGCCGCAAGATTGTATTGCGTCCGGACTTGTTCGGTGTGGCCGCGGCGCACGAGGTGGAAACCGTCGAGCAGGCGATCGGACGCAAGGCCAATATCCTGCAGGTCAGTTCCCTGTGGGGCCGCCGCAACGCGGTGCGCTACCGCCGCTTGTGCCGCGACAGCCTGGGCCAGATGCCCGGGCTCGAAGACGCCGCCCGGCGCGATTATGTGATTCGGCTGTTCGACGCGATTCAATGGGGCGGTTTGCCCTGCGGCCGTTCCTACGCCGCCCGCGTGGTGAAAACGTACCGCCAGGACGACGCCGTGCGCGGCTTCGCCGTCACCGTCGCGGTGATCGGGAACCTGGCCCGGGTGCTGCTGATCAAAGATGAAGTGTATGTCGCCATGATGTACACCAGCCCGGAGAAATATCGCCGCGACCGCCGGCGCTTCAACGTCAACCGCGCCAACGGCGACCGCATCAAATATATTCATTTGAATCGACCGGAATTTGAGCTGGGTGGCTTCAAATGGCGCTTCCACCTGCGCGGGCGCGATTGGCAGATGCGCATCCTGCGCCATTGCCGCTGGCTGCGGAGGCTTTTGCCCGCCTGGCACGCGCGGGAACGGGCTTTCCGGGACTGGTACCTGCGACTCGTGGACACCTGCGAGCTGCATGAGCCGTGGCTTTACAACCTGTGGCTGGATATTCTGAAAACGCCTGAGTCGGTCACCGGTTTCCGCGAGGTGCGCTATCGGAAAATGGAAGCGGCCCAACGCCGCGTGCACGACCTGCAAAGCGCCATCGCCGCCGGCAAGACTGACGGCCGCTTCCGGTCTCCACCGCGCACCATCAGCTTGGTCGGTCAGGTGATGGGAACGTTCCGCGAGTGAACATCGAAAGTTCCACCGACGCCCGCCCTCTGGTGGAGCGCCTGCTGCGCGCCGCGGTCCAGCGCCGCGCCTCGGACCTGCCTGTGGAACCGGTGGCCGGCGGCGATCAGCAGGCACTGGCCGAAAGGGGGCGCTGATGTTGTCCCTCCACCAAATCCCTGGAATCAGGAACGGATTCGCAATGGTCACGGCTTGGTTTCTTCTGGCGATCATCGCGATTCTCCTGTTGGTAATGTCCGCCGCCTTCCTGCACCAGGTGCAAAACGCCCGTGGCCTGCAGCGGCGGCTTCAGCTGCAGCCGCTGCTGACCGCCGGGGCGCTGGATGTGCTGGTCCACAGCCGTCGCTGGGGCGCCGCCGTGTCCGCCGCCCATTGGACCGTGCCGCTGCCATCCGTTCTGACCGCCGCCGGCGGTGCGGTGCGGATCGCCGTTGCGCCGGTCGGGACCTCTCAACTGCGAGCCACCGTGCAGGTGGCTTTCGAGCACGCCCAAGCCCGGCAGGTGGTGACGCTGCACTGGTATGCCCCGCGTTGGCAGGTGACCGCGCTCACCGACGCCACGCCGAAAGCCGCGGCGGGGTTGGCGCCGGTCCAACCATAATTCTCTTCGGGATTGGCCTTGGGATTACAAATTGCGAAGATCGCGGCACCACACGAACCGGGGTGATCCGAGTGCGTAACCTGCCGGGATTGCCGGCCGACAACCCCCCGCATCTGCCGCGGCTCGCCATCGTTATTCGCTCCTTCCAAGCGGCGGGCCAGGCGCGCGCGACTCGAAAACAATTTCGCCATTCCACGCGGGAAGAGGAGCGTCTTGGGGAAAGCCCATTTTCCCCCGGCTATTTTGTCATTCAGAAGCAGGGACGGCTTGCCGCGGAATCCCTTATCGCGATGATAGAATGATACGGATGGAGCAACAACCATGCGGATGTTACGACCTTGCAATGTGGTGAGCCTAAGCTTGTTATTAGCCGGTGGCGCCAGCGCGGCGCCTCCACCTCCGACACCCGGCGCCGCGCCGGCAACCATCGTTGCGAGAAAACCCGCCGCGAACGCCGCCCTGTATTACTACCGGGCTTTTCTGGTGGCGCCATCAACAAAGGGCCGCCGGCTGCACAACGATTCGCCGCAAACCTATCCCTTAAATGGGAACGGCCTGCGCTATCTCCATGCCGCCAAGGGGGCGCTTAAGCTGCTGCGTTTCGGGGCCAGAATGCCGTATTGCAACTGGGGCTATCATCTTCGCCACAGCTGACCCATGGCGATGCCGGAATTGTTTAAGGCGCAATTGCTGGTAAAAATCGCGTTGCTCGATGTCCGCTATCAATGGTCCCAACGGAACTACGGCGCGGCGGCACGGGACATTCAAGATTCATTCATTCTGGCCCACCGGATCGGTCGGGGCGGAGCGCCGATCGGGCCGCTGGTCGAATCGAACATGGATTTTGAAATAGAGAATGTTGTGGCGGAAAATCTGTATTCACTTCCACCGCAAGCCTTGGCGAATCTACGGAGGGTTCTGGATCAAGCCGCACCGCCGACGCCGTGGGCTTGGGAGCTGGCGAAAGAGCGGGGGCTCTGGCCGCGGCGAGGCTTCCGGGATGGCACAACAGGCGCGCCGTGCCGCAATGCGAGCACCGCTCGTAGAGCCGCGCCAATAGGTCGGCGAGGCGCCGGTCGATTGCATTGTTGTGCTACGAGCGTCCCCACGAGGAATGCCACCGTAGCACCGTTGCGGAGCGGTTAGCGGACCGGTTGAACGCAGGGATCATCGCGTTGCAGTCGCCTTGCTGGCGCGGCAGCGTCCGCCGGTAGCGGCCGCCGGTAAGGTTCCGTGGGCGCGGCGTCGTGGGTCTTTTCTGCTCTCGGCCGAAGGCCCGTGTATCACTGCGGTCCGTACAGCGACGGCCTGGCCGCGGACCAGCAGTGGTCCGCCATTGGCTAAGCTTCGGGTACAGGCGTTTTGGCTTTACGGGCGGTGTCAGCCGTTGCGAGCGTCCAGTGGCTCCGCCCAGCAAGCCAGCCCACCCGAAACCCAAACCCGCTGGCGCAAGCATCCGGCTTGCCGATTTTCTGCACCCCAAGCATTCGATTTGACAACCCTTATTTTTGTTATATAATAGAAATGTAGTAGTTAACTGTATAGCGGTATAAGGTTTATAGTATGAAGGACATGGAAGAAATTGGCCCGGATCGAAAGGCGTTGCGAGATCTCGCCGAGACCGGTGAAGCGCCGAAAAGAGCGTTCGAGGTGCTGGCCAAGCGGCAGCGGAAACGGCGGGAACTGAGCTTGGAGGTCCTCATGCAGGAACTGCGGGCCGGCGGGGTGGAGATTGCCAGGGCCCAGGCTTACTCATTTTTCAAGGAGTTGGAGCGTTGCGGCTGCGGCAGGATTAAACTGGGACGCGGCAGCCGACCCACACGGTTCCGCTGGCGCTACACGATGCGATCCATCGCCCAGTTGGCGCTGGGCCAAACGGACGCGGTCGAGACCATGCCGGAGCCGGACACTGAGGAAATAGACAACAGCGAGGGGACCGCCCCGGCGCCCCCCGACAACATAGCGCACCAGGACGGCCCGGCCCGGTATGAGGAATATGAGAAAGCTATAGGCCAGTCCGATCGGCAGGCCCCCGTGCCGCCCCCCGGCGAAGGCGGCGCCGAGGCCAAGGCCACCGCCGGTGGCCACGGTGTCCGCATCATAAACTATCCATACCCGTTGCGGCCGGGGTTGCTGGTCTCCGTCTCCCTGCCGGTGGATATGACGGCGCAGGAGGCGGAGCGGATGGCGGCGTATATCAAAACCTTGGCCGCGGCCACACCGCAAAAGGCGGCGAGCAGCCCTTAGCGTAACGGTGGGGCGAATATTTCGGGGTGGTCCTTTTTAAGGCCTTGAAGCGTCTCGGCCACAGTACCGTGGACGCCCGCCGGATTGTTCATCTCGTCGTCGTAG
>JAKCCC010000088.1 GCA_021838985.1 Planctomycetota bacterium | reverse complement strand
CCCCAAGAAAAGCCATGCGGCTTACATGCAACTGCGGACTCCAGAGCGAACCATCGTGGACCGGCTGGCGGCACTGTTGCGCCTGGCGGAGGGCTTGGACCGCGGCCATTATGCCAATGTGCTGCGGCTTCGGGTGATGCGCCGTCGCGGCCTGGTGCAACTCAACCTGCTGACGCGTTATGACTGGGAATTGGAACTCTGGGCGGTGCGGCATAAGGCGGATATGCTGGAAAGTGTCTACGGTGTCCGACTGCGGGCGGTGGCGCGGCAATCTCGACGCGGGTCGAACCGAAACGGCGCGGAATAATCCGAAGGCGCTTCTATTTTTTGGGGGGAGCCTGAGCCGCGGGCCGGGGTTCGCGCCGGGGCCTGGTCCGTCGCATAAACTGCGGGCGAGGCGGGCGCGCGTGGACTTCATATACTCAACGCGGCCCCTGACGGTACATTCCTGTGGCGCAGGTCTCCCGCCTGTGGTGCAGGTCTCCCGACCTGCCGCCTTTTCGTTGATACTCAACGCGGCCTCGGACGATACATTCCTGTGGTGCAGGTCTCCCGCCTATGGCGCGGGTCTTCAGCCTGTGGTGCAGGTCTCCCGACCTGCCGCCTTTTCGTTGATGCGCAACGCGACCTCTGACGATAGATGATAGGGGGCGAGCCAGGGCGCTTGGCTCCCGCCGAAAAAATGGTCATACCCGCTCGTACCCGATGAAGCTATACTTAAACCTACGACTTGCGGCATAGGATAACGCCATGGACAACCCGCCCGCTGCTCCGGTTCCCCCGCCCGCTGACGCCGCCCGTCGGCCCATCCGTATCCTGCCCGACGCCTTGGTCAACAAGATTGCCGCGGGCGAGGTGGTGGAGCGACCGGCCAGCGTGGTCAAGGAATTGCTGGAAAACGCCGTGGACGCGGGTGCGGCGCAAATTGTCGTCACGATTGAAAACGGCGGCAAGACATTGATTCGCGTGCGTGACGACGGCTGCGGCATGACGCCCGAAGAGGCGCCCCTGGCCTTCGCCCGCCACGCCACCAGTAAAATTCAGACCGTGGAAGACCTTTTCGCCATCGCCACCATGGGTTTCCGCGGCGAAGCGCTTGCCTCGGTGGCCGGGGTCAGCCACGCGGTGCTGATCACCCGCGCCGTGGGCGCTGCCCAGGCGGTGCGGCTGGCGGCCAGTGAAAGTCGCATCGAACCGGCCGCCCCGTGCGCGGCGCCGCCCGGAACGACTGTGGAAGTGCGCGACCTGTTTTATTGCGTGCCGGCACGACGTAAATTTTTGCGCGGCGACGCCACCGAGTTCGGCCATATTCAGGAAATGGTCTGCCGCATCGCCTTGGCCCATCCCGCCATCGCCCTGACGCTCAAGCATAATGACCGCACCACCCTACAATGGCCGGCCACGGATCGGCCGCGCCGCATTGTACAGGTCTTCGGCCAAGAGTTTCAGGGCCGGCTGCTCCCGGTGGACTTGGCCGAGCCGCATATCCAGGTGCAAGGCTACATTGGTCTGCCGGAAACCGCCCGGGCCGCAGCGCGGTATCAATATCTGTTTCTCAATGGCCGCTACATTCGGGACCGGGCTTTGGCCCACGCGCTCAAGGAAGCCTATCGCGGCTTGATTGAGCCGCAGGCCCAACCCGTGGCGGTGCTTTTTGTCACGCTGCCGCCGGCGGCGTTTGATGTCAACGTGCACCCGCAGAAAACGGAAGTGCGCTTTCGTGAACCGAATCTGCCGTATCGCGCCGTTCTTTCCGCGGTCCGGGCGCAATTGCTTTCCCGTGACCTGACGCCCCGAGTTCGGGGCTTGGACACGCCTCCGCCGGCCGCCCCCAGCGCCGCGGCGATGGTGGATCAGACCCGGCAAATTATCACCGATTTTTTCCGCCGGCCCGAACCGCCCCAGCCGCCGCTGGATTTTGGCGGCCGCGCCGCGGAGCCGGCCGCGACGGTGATGCAAGGGCCGGACCCTCAGCCCCGCCAACCCGCAGCCACGGGAAGGCCGCAATCCGCGAACGCCGGGGCGTGGGGTGCCGCGGGCGCCGCCACGGGCGTGGCTGGCCCGGCTGAAAGTGTCACCGCGCGCCTTCCTTCCTCCGGCCCCGGCGCCTCGGCGGCCTCGCCCGCGGTCGCCGAGGCGCCGGGTCCCCGCGTCGACGAGCCCGTTTATCCTGCGAACCTGCCCCAGCCCGCGTTGGTTCCGCCCGCCCGGGGCCGTTATATGCAGGTCCATAACAGTTACCTGGTCAGTGAAGAATCCGAGGGCTTGTTAATCGCCGATCAACACGCCCTGCACGAGCGCATCATCTATGAGCAGCTCCTGGAACAGGTGCGCCGCGGCCGGCTGGAGGCGCAGCGGCTTTTGCTGCCGGTGGTGGTTCCGATCACGCCGCGCCAGGCGGCGCTGCTGGAAAAGCTGCGCGAAACCCTGCTGCGGATTGGCATCGAGATCAGCGAATTTGACGCTGGCAGCATAGCGGTGCAAAGTCTGCCCACGCTGCTGCGTCGCTTAAATCCCCTGGAATACCTGCGGGCCTTGTTCGATCAGCTCTTGGAAACTTCCGGGCGGTTAAGCGACGAAGCGCTGCTGCACGAGGTGTTGGACTTAGCTGCGTGTAAAGCCGCGGTCAAAGCCGGCGATCCGTTGGCGCCGGCCGAAATTGAAAGCCTGCTGGCGCGGCGCGGTGTGGTGCAGCGTTCCAGCGCCTGCCCCCACGGGCGTCCCACCACTGTTCGCCTGACCTGGGCCGATTTGGAAAAGCAATTCAAGCGGCGCTAGAGCTTAGTGCTTTGTCAACCGATAAATTTCTGGTAGCAGAAAAAGCCCCGGATTCGCCACCGAACCCAAAGCACCGGGCTTTAGCCCGGTGATGAGCTTCAGCCCGGTGATCCTTTCGACTCGCCGTAGCGAGTCGCCCGCGGCGACCCGGTGAACGGCGGCGGCCGAAGTACCCGAAAGCTAACCCGAAGCATTTTGCCGTGGCTCCGCGGCCCCTTGCCTGTTGGGCCAATTCTGCGAAAATCGCCCCAAGTTGAAGCGCATTCTTCTCTACCATCGCTGACGAAGGGTATCCCATGGCCAAGAACTTTCCGGCCTCGCAGACCGCAACTTTGACGCTGGCGAGAACCATTTCCGCCGAGGTGCTCGCCTGGCGCAACCAGGGTTACCACCCTTTTCCATCTGAAACCACGCGGCAGTTGCTGGCACATTGGTTCGACCGCGACGAGGAAACCGGCGAACATTTCCACGAATGCCAGCGCCTGGCCATCGAAACCATTGTCTATCTGCACGAAATCCAACAGATCGGGTCGCTCAAGGGGCTTTACGAGAAATTCGCCCCGGAAAACCTGCGGCTCTTCAAGACCATCGCCGACGATGTGGATGGCGCGCTGTTTTTGAAATACTGCATCAAATCGGCCACCGGCTCGGGCAAGACGTGGGTGCTGGCCGCCCTGATCATCTGGCAATATTTCAACGCCGTGAACGCCGAGACCAATGCCCCCTATTCCGCCCACTTTATGATTGTTACACCAGGGCTGGAGGTGCGCCACCGCATTCTGGATAGCTTCCTGGGCAAACGCGACCCCGCCACCGGCGCCCGCGACCCGGCGACCAGCGACTATCGCCGCGGCTTGTTCATCCCGGCTTCGGCGGAATGGCGCGGCCGCTTCGCCCTGCTCGACAATGTTCTGCAACCTGCCGATATCCGCGCCAATACCACGCCGCCGGATGCCCCCTTCGTCGCGGTGACGAACTGGCAGCAATTCGCGATGCCCGATGACAGCCCTTCCCTGGCCGAACAGCTTGGCCTGGCGAGTTCCGACGACCCGCAGGGTGAAGTTGTCGCCGATTTTATGACCGAACACCCCGACCTGATCGTGCTCAATGACGAGGCGCACCACGTCCATGGCAAAAAGACCGCCAGAGCCGACGAGCTGGTCTGGCGCCGCTTCATGGGCGTGCTGCATAGGCGCATGAAGGAAAAGCACGGCAATGACGCCGGGCTGTTTCTACAGTTCGATTTTTCCGCCACGCCTTTCTATGGCTCCGGAAAACACCGGGAATATTTCTCGCATATCGTCTACGACTATGACCTGAAAGACGCCCTGCGCGACATGCTGGTCAAACAGCTTTTCCTGGAAGAACGGACAACGCGGCCCGGCGGCCCGAAGCTCGAAGACCTGGACTTTCATGCCGAACGCGGCGAGCACCGGCAGGCCATCAGCCTTTCGCTGGGCCAGAAACGAACCATCGACATCGGCGTGGCCAAGCTGGCTGAGCTTACGAACGATTTCCGCAACAAAGGCTTGGCTGATAAGCCGGTGTACATGATCCTGTGTGAAGACACCACCGTCGCCGATCTGGTTTACGACTATCTGCTGACCTGCAAATCGCCCGGCGGCGAATTATTCACCCAACGCGCGCTTCTGTTATTCCACAGCGAGCTAAAAAAGGAAAAACACGGCTACACGCCGGATGAAGCCCGCGGCAGCAGCGTCTCCCAAGGCGCCGCCCGCACCCATCCAACGCTGGAGAGCATCGATGACAACAACGATCCGCTGCGTGTGGTGGTCAGTGTCTTGGCCCTGCGCGAAGGTTTTGATAAGAATAATATCTGCGTGATTTGCGCCTTGCGCGCCGGTGAGGCGGACATTCTGCTGGAACAGATTGTCGGCCGCGGCCTGCGGCTGATGTTTCCACCTTATAAAACCGACCCGACGGTGCAGGAAGCCAAACGCCAGGCCGTGGAGGCTCTTCGCCGGCGGGAAAAACCGGATTTCGCGTTGGATTTTCTGTACATCGTCGAGCATCCCCGTTTCCGCGATTTTTACGACAACCTCCGCAAGGAAGGTTATCTCATCGCCGCCGGCGATTCCTCCACCACCCCGCCCACCGGCGACCTGATTGCCGTGGAAGCCGCCCCGGACCGACTGGCCCGGCACGACATCGCCTGGCCGCTGGCCGTGCGGGAGGAGGCGAAGCTGCCGGACATCGCCGGGATCGACGTGGCCACCCTGCCGCCCTTTTCCGTGCCGCTGGAGACGGTGCGCCACACGCTTGCCAGCATCGCCATCACCGACCGCCATCTGGAAACCGATACCCGCGCCGAGACGTGGCAGTTACGCGACCGCAACTTCAATTTCGACACCTTTCTGGCCCAGACCGCCAAGGCGATCTCGCTGCAAGGCAGAACCCGGGTGCTTTCCGCTAAACTGGCCGATATCGCCGCGCTGGTGGATAACTACGTCTCCAGCCGTTTGTTCCGCCAACCGGTCGATTTCAGCGATGAATTCAATTACAAAGTTCTGGCCGACCCGCAGGTCCAGGACTTTGTGCGCGCCACTATCCAACAGCGAATCTTCAACCTTCTCGGCGAAATCAAGTACGAAGTTAAAGGCGCCTGGCGGCGGCTAAGCGATCTGGCCCGCATCCATGTCCGCCAGCACCATTGCGTTTCCACCCGCCGCTGCGTCTATCCGGCCATGCCGATTTCCGCCCGCTTCGGCGGCCTGGAACGCGATGTCATGGCGACGACGCTCGACGGTTCGCCGGAGGTGCTGGCCTGGTGCAAGCTGCAGCGCCGGCACGGACTGTCCATCGCCTACCGCGAAGATTCCGGCCTGCGGCGCAACTATGAAGTGGATTTTATTTTGCGCACGGCGGATTCGTGCTTCTTGCTGGAGACGAAGTCGGACCAGGACATGACCCATCCCAACGTGGGCTTAAAGGCCAAGGCGGCTGGTCATTGGTGCGCCAGCATCAATGGCCTCGCTCCGCCGGCGGACCGGGACCAGCCGGCGACGTGGGAATATCTACTGCTGCCCGAAGCCGTCTACCGCGCCAACCAGGGGGCCAGCTTCACCGCGCTGCTGCCGCTGATGCGGCGGGCGCGGGATGAATTGGTGGCCCAGGCGAAGGGGGTATTATATGCGTGAATGGCAGGCTGCCGTTATTACCGTTGGATTGGTGCAGCGCCAGGATCGCAAACGGGGAAGTTCCGAGATGACCATTGGATTTCGCGTCTATATCGATGAAGCGGGGGATGAGGGGTTTAAGTTCTCCCAGCCCGGCAAGGGCAGTTCACAGTGGTTTGTCCTGTCCGCGGTGGTGGTTCGCAGCGAGTGCGATGTCGAGACGGTTAAGCTCGTCGATACCGTGCGCGTGCGGCTCAACAAACCCCCACGTTCGCCGATGCATTTCCGTAAGCTGAAGCACGAACACCGCCTTCCGTTCGTCGCAGCGATCAGCAGCGCGCCGCTGCGGACGATCAGCGTGCTGATGCATAAGCCGAGCATTCAGGAGCCGGAAAAATTCACGTCGGAACCGCACATGCTGTACCGGTATGCCACCCGCTACCTTCTGGAACGTGTGTCCTGGTTGTGCCGTGACCATCGGCGCGGGTCGGGCCAACTCGCCAAAATATTCTTCTCCAACCGGAGTTGTATGTCTTACGACGAAATGCGCCGGTACCTGGAAAGGCTGCGGGAGCGAACGGGTGAGTTCGGGGTGCGGGTGGATTGGTCAACCTTTGAGCCGTCGCAGATTGAGGCCCGTCCCCACGACTCATTGATGGGTTTACAGATCGCCGACGCGGTGGCGTCTTCGTTTTATATGGCGTGCGAGCTGACTCCCCAGGGCTTCAACGAACCCCGATACGCGTTGATGCTGGAACCGGTTCAGTACCGGCACGAGGGTGAGTGTATCGGCTATGGGCTGAAATTCTGGCCTCGTGAGGCTAGGCAATGCACAGAGGGGCACCTTGCCTGGGTGAAGGAGATGTCGGCGCATAAAAAAGGGCAGGCCCCGGGCCTCAGGATCCCACCCGCAAGGGCTGCCGCCGAAGAGGCGACCTGAGGGCGCTCCCGCGCATGCCTACCCCGCTGTATTGTACCCCGTGGCCAACACAAGTACAGGATTGCACCCCGTGGTCAACAAAAGTACAGGGCAGGAGCAGCGAAACAAATTTTCTTTAACGCTGCTTGCCGCTGCCCGGCTTCGCGCTTAAATTGGCGCTTCACGTGGTGCAAAACGCAACCCAGTGAGGCGCCCCGAGCGGGCCGGATGCCTGCGCTACGGTGGATATGGCTTATGCCCGAAGGATTCCAATTGAAAGCACCGCCGGACAAGAGGCAGCCGCCATTGCCTCTGCCCGCCGG
>JAKCCC010000087.1 GCA_021838985.1 Planctomycetota bacterium | reverse complement strand
CATTGCGGATCCAGCTGCGCGAACACGTTTTTCAGCGTAACCTCCATGTCGCCGATGCGCGATGGATTCGACCGATAAACTTTGTTGACAGTCGCCTCCACTCCCGTCAACGGAACGCCAAGTTTCTTTGCGGTTAACAATGCCAGCATCATTTCACAGGCCGCGAGCGCCACCGGCACCAGATCGGTTGGACCAGGACATGTTCCCGATCCGCCCAGGGAAGCCGGCGCCTCAATGCGCAATTTCCAAGTGCCGCCGTCGGCTTCAACGGCCAACGGGCCAACCTGTTTGAGGTGAAATGTGGCCATAGCATCCTTTCTCAAAAAGCCCTGCCAAGGGGTGTGGCCGGATCTTTCGTCGAACACCGGCCAGCAACGATAACGATAGCGCCGAGCCCCCAGCGTCTTAGCGGCGGCATTTATGCCGCCCGTGGGTATGCCCCCCGCCCGAAAATCCGGCCACACCCTTGCCAATTAAGCCCAACGCATTATATAATAACTCTCCAACCTGCACCAGCTTGGCTGTGCTGAAGGATCAGGGCGGAGTTCGCGGCGGTGAGGGACGCTGCGTTGCGGCGGCCGGAATTTCGCGTGGCAGTAAGGCTAAGGAGGCGCCATGATTCAAAACACTACCTCAACTATGACCGCGCCAGTTTCCAGGCCGGCCCGGTTTGTGCGCCCACATCGGCATGTGGACGTACCGGAAGGATTGTGGCTCAATTGCCCCGGCTGCAACCAGATAATCTATCGCAAGCAGATGGAGGAGCGGCTGCACACCTGCCCACTCTGCCGGCACCACTTTCGCATCAGCGCCCGCCAGCGGGTAAATATGCTCGGCGACCCTGGTACCTTTGAGGAAATGGATGCGGATTTAATCGCCACCGACATCCTGGCGTTCCACGCCCGCAAAAGTTATCACGAACAACTGCAAGAGGCCAGGAAAACGTCACAAATCAATGACGGCGTGCTGACCGGGCGGACTTTCATCAAAGGGCGGGCGGTGCTTCTGGCGGCCATGGACTTTCAATTTTTGGCCGGTTCCATGGGAGCTGTTGTGGGCGAAAAAATAACCCGCGGCATAGAACGCGCCACACGCGAGAATCTGCCCCTGGTGGTTGTGTCCTGTTCGGGCGGGGCACGTATGCAGGAAGGCGCGATCAGCCTGATGCAGATGGCCAAGACCGCCGCGGCCCTGGGGCGATTTCATCGTGCCGGCGGGCTGTTTATCAGCGTGCTGGCCGACCCGACAACCGGCGGCACGACGGCCAGTTTCGCCATGCTGGGAGACTTTATCTTTGCCGAGCCCAAGGCCATGGTCGGCTTCGCCGGACCGCGCACCATCGCCAACACCATAAAGGTGGAGCTGCCGGAGGGATTTCAGCGGGCGGAATTCCTCCTGAAGAAGGGCTTTGTGGACCGCATTATCCCCCGTGACGAGCTGCGCTCCGCTCTGGCCCGCTGCATCGATTACTGCGGCAAATAGGCGCTCTCCCGTCCGCTTGTATCCGCGTCACCGAGTCGGTTATATTTGGAATCTCGAGGTGTGGGTTTTCCGCGTGATGCGGAAAAGTTGGAAGCTAGAAGTTGCGATCCGGAATTCGCCGCATCGCTTCTAACTGCTAAATTGTTCCGACGAAGCCGGTTTAAGCTTCTCCGCTTTGGCCGAGGCGCCGGAATGATTTCAGCGCCTCGCGTAGTCGTAGCCTCGCCCGGGTGGCGAAATTGGCAGACGCGCCAGCTTGAGGTGCTGGTGGGCGCAAGCTCTTGCAGGTTCGAATCCTGTCCCGGGCAGTTGCCCCTTCCACACGCCAGCGCTGCCGATGGTGCAAGCGCGAACCGCTCTCTGATCCACGCACGGGTTGAAAATGTTTTTTCTGCTGCAACCATAGTCCGCTGGTCAATGAGTTTACCGCAGAACTTGATCCGCTCTCACACGTTCGGCCAATAGCGAAGGATCCGCGCAGCCTGGGGCGAGCCGGTCGAAATTCGTCTGGCCCCAAGTCCTGATGTTTCATCGGGATCCGAACCACCCTCCCTTCCCCTCCACCCCTGCGATGGCCGCGCGACAGCGCGGTACGCTGTCCGAAAAACAGAACCATGGAAAAATGTCAAAAAGTCGGTTGATGAGAACTATCCGGGGCGGCTTACAAGCCCCCCATGACGGGCTCGCTTTCCAGCCCGCAATAGCATCCCCCGTGGCTGGTCTTGAAACGCCCCGTGACACGGCGGGCCTTCTCCAGTACGGCTGCAAACCCACTACCTTCGCCGCCCGGTGCCCCCTGAGTCATTTATCGGTGGCCAAATGCCCCGCCGGCTTTTCGCATACGATGCCCTCACCCGACGCCCTAAACCGTCCTCCGCGGGATCACGATTCAGGCCCGCGGACCGACGCTCCGTAGGGCGGACGGGGTGCGTAGAAACACGCAGATCGTGACTTAGAGCGTCAACGGGCGTTCCGAATTTTCCGCCACAGCCAGGCCAGCGGATCATAGTAGCGATCCACCACGCGCTCCTTCATCGGAATAATGGCGTTGTCGGTGATGTGAATTTCTTCCGGGCACACCTCGGTGCAGCATTTGGTCACGTTGCACAGCCCCAGACCCGCCTGATCTTTCAGCAACGCCATCCGATCCAGTCCATCCATCGGATGCATCTGCAGGCTGGCGATGCGCACAAAAAAGCGTGGTCCGAAGAAGTGCTGCTTCAAATCGTGCTCACGCACCACGTGGCACACATTCTGACACAAAAAACATTCTATGCATTTGCGGAACTCCTGAACGCGATCCACGTCCTCCTGCTGCATGATCCACGTGGCGTCCGGGCGCGGCGTAAACGGTGGAATCTTCTGGTTGACCTGAAAGTTCCAGGATACATCGGTGACCAGATCGCGAATCAGCGGAAAGCTGCGCATGGGGCGGACCGAGACCACCTCACCCGGCGGCAGAGCGTCGAGACGGGTTTTACACATCAGCCGCGGCTTGCCGTTGACTTCCGCGCCGCACGAACCGCATTTGGCGGCCTTGCAATTCCAGCGACAGGCCAGATCCGGCGCCTGCGTGCGCTGAATCTGATGGATGGCGTCCAGCACCACCATGCCTTCTTCCGCCTGGACCTGGTAATCCACAAACCGGCCACCGCTCTTGTCGCCGCGCCAGACTTTAAAAACTCGGCTGCTCATTTGCTATCCTGCCTCGACGCCCATGCTTCGGGAGTGGCCCTCGTCCGTCTCGGAGCCGTCGGTCCACGGCGCCTCCATGTGCCGGCCAACACCGTAACGCCATTTTCCCCCTCCACGGGCAACGCCACGGCGGCTCATTTCTTTTCTCTAGCCTTCCGCTGCTCGACCAGTGGGATCAATTCCGGAACCTTCACCACGGGACATGGCTCCACCTTCATAACGCCGCCGTCGTTCTGCACCACCAGATTATGCTCACCGAAATAGTCGTCGTACTGGGGGAAATCCAGACGGCTGTGGGCACCGCGGCTCTCCTTTCGCCACCGTGCGGCGCGGGTAATCGCTTCCGCGCAGATCAGCATATTGGACAGATCCCGGCACAAATGCCAGCCGGGGTTGTATATCCGCTGGCCTTCCACCACGCCCACCTTCGCGGCGCGCTGTTTGAATTCCTCCAGCCGGGCCAGCGCGGTGGTTAAATCTTTTTCTTCGCGGAATATGCCCACCAGATTCTGCATGGTATTCTGCAGATCCAGGTGCAATCGATAGGGATCTTCCGCGTTGGGCCGCCCGAAATAGCTGGTCATTTCCCGCGCCGCGGCTTCGACTTGCTCCTGATCCAAGCGCGGCGCCGCGGCCTGTGACGCGTAAGCCGCTGCCCCAGCCCCAGCCCGCTGGCCAAACACGATCAAATCCGAAAGCGAGTTTCCACCCAGGCGGTTGGCCCCATTGACGCCACCCGTGCATTCGCCCGCGGCATATAAGCCGGGCACACCGCTGGCCCCCGTGTCGGCATCGACCTTGATTCCTCCCATCGTGTAATGGGCGGTTGGCCCTACTTCCATCGGCTCTTTGGTAATGTCCACGTCGGCCAGTTCTTTAAACTGGTGGTACATGCTCGGCAATTTGCGTTTGATGGTTTCGGCCCCGCGGTGCGAAATATCCAGAAAGCAGCCGCCATGTGGCGAGCCGCGGCCTTCTTTCACTTCGGTATAAATCGCCCGCGCCACCACGTCGCGCGTGGAAAGTTCCATCCGCTTCGGATCATATTTTTCCATAAAGCGCTGGCCCTGGTTGTTGCGGAGTATTCCGCCTTCGCCGCGGACTGCTTCGGTAACCAGAAGCCCCATCACACCGGGTGGCCAAACCATGCCCGTAGGATGAAACTGCATGAATTCCATGTCCACCAGCTGGGCTCCGGCCTGGTACGCCAAGGCGTGTCCGTCACCCGTGGATTCCCAGGAGTTGGAGGTGATCTTGAAGCATTTCCCGATCCCGCCGGTCGCCAGCACCACGGCCTTGGCCTGGAACACGACGAACCGGCCGGTCTGGCGCCAATAGCCGAACGCGCCGCAGACACGCGGGCCGTCCTTGAGCAGCCGCGTGATCGTGCATTCCATGAACACGTCGATACCCTGGTGGACGCCTTTATCCTGCAGGGTGCGTATTAATTCCAGGCCGGTACGATCGCCCACGTGAGCCAGGCGTCGCCAGGTATGCCCGCCGAACGCCCGCTGCATGATTTTTCCTTCGGGCGTGCGGTCGAACACGGCGCCCCAGCGCTCCAGCTCCCGCACCCGTTCCGGCGCCTCTTGGGCGTGCAATTGCGCCATGCGCCAATTATTCAGATACTTTCCGCCAAAAAGCGTATCCTGGAAATGGGTCTGCCAGTTGTCCTGCTCGTCCAGGTGGGCCAGCGCCGCGGCGATGCCGCCTTCCGCCATCACGGTGTGGGCTTTGCCCAACAGCGATTTGCAGATCAACGCCGTTTTGGCGCCCTGGGCGGAGCATTCGATGGCGGCGCGCAAACCGGCGCCCCCGGCGCCAATCACGATCACATCGTGTTCGTGCATTTCGTATTTGGAAGACGTATCCGTCACCACAACCTCACATCATGCCAAATGCCCATCGCACAAAGTCGGATGTAAAGATCGGCGAAGCCCACGGCAAACAGGCTTACCCAGGCCCATTCCATATGCTTCAGATTCAAAACCGAAACTCCCCGCCAGAGTTTATAGCGGGTCCGCGTGGTGCAGGAACAACTGAAACAATTCAGCTGGCCGCCGATAAGATGACGGCATGAATTACAGCCGAAGCTGAAAGCGGTCAACGTAATCACGTTAAAAAACAGCACCAGGGTGCCGACCCCCAGACCGAGCTGCAGGCCGCCGTTGGGCCCGCGGAAAAACAAGGCGCGAATCGCGTCGTACCAGAGGGATACCAGCAGCAGCAAGGCCAGGTAAAAGAAGTAGCGATGAAGGTTCTGCAGGATGAACGGGAATTTCCGTTCGCCCTGGTAGCAGCGGTTTTTAGGCTCGCCGACGGCGCACGCCGGTGGATCCAGCATATAAGAACGGTAATAGGCTTTGCGATAGTAGTAGCAGCTGGCGCGAAAACCCAGTGGAATCCACAAGACCAGAAACGCGAAGGAAAACGGCGGCTGGAAACCGAAGATCGCCTGCAGATCCGGCGAATAAAACGGCGACAGATAATACGCGCCGTGGCCAACGTACAAGTAATTATTGCCCTGCCACGCGGCCCAGATCGCATAGACGCCGAAGGTGGTCAATCCGATAAAAATCAATAGCGGCTGCAGCCACCACGCATCACGGCGCGCGGTCATGCCTACGCCGTGATCTGCGGCGGCGGTTAGTTCGGTTTGCGTCATATAGCCCCCCCTGGTCGCACCTAAGCTGGCGGCGGTCCCCAGCCAGATCACTGCTGCATGGGTGCGGATTCTAGCGGCGCACTGGCGCGCTGTCAAACCACGTTTTCATAGCGCCGCGCGGCCGTTGATCCAAACCTGCTCCGCCGGGGGGGTGGTGGCGATCAGATATTCCAGCAGCGGGATGATGGAAAGACTTAGATCGGCTGGAATCGGCATGGCCACCAGGTCAGCGCGGTAACCCGGCGTCAGAGCGCCAAGGTGCCCCGCCAGACCCAAGGCTTGGGCCGGGCGGGTCGTAAGCATGGAGAATAATTCCCGTGGATCGGTCAGGGGATACTCGCGCTGGACGAATTGCGCTTCGCGGAGCAGCGAGAGATCGGGATTGCTTGCCAGCGAATCCGTGGCCAGGCAGACGTTGATGCCGTTTGCCAGCATCTCCCGCCACCGGTGCCGACCCTGACGATCATGACCGAAGTAATGATGCGTTCGTGGGCAGAAGGCCACCGCCGCCCGGCGTCGGGCCAGCCGATCGATATCGTCGGCGCTTGCATAATTCAGGTGCGCCAGCACCACCGGCACCTGGGCGCCCAGCAAACCGTAATGTTCCGCCCAGGCCACCGGGCCATCCGCGAAGCGCGGAATATCCGCATCCAGCAGATTCAGCCGCCGCATGACTTCCCAGTCGCCGCCCAACCGACCGCCCAAGGTGGCCAGGAACTCACGCTCTTCCTGCAGTTCCGCCAGGTGCATCGTTAACGGTAGATGCCTCGCTTCCGCTACCCGGGCAATCTGTTGCAAGGCCGGCCCCTCCACGGAATAGGGTGCGTGTGGCGACAGGCCAATGGACAAAAAGTCGCTTTCGTCACCCCGCTCGGAAGCGCCGGCAAGCCGCGCTTCAAGGCGATCGCGCAAGCGCCCCAGGGCCATGATTTCCCCGAAACTAACCACTCGCAAGGGGCCATCGCGCAAAGCCCTTCGGCTGGCGGCGCAGTGCCGGCTGATGTCGCCGATGGTGGTCACACCGTACCGGATACTCTGCCCGGCCCCGGCGGTAACCGCGGCGGCGATGGCCTCATCGGTGCGCCCGGACGGTGGGCTGAGCGCCCCAAGCTCCAGCACCCACTCCGTAAAATGCCTGGGAGCGGGAATCCGACCAGCCAGATCGCTTAATTCCAAGTGGGTATGCGCGTTGACCAGGCCCGGCAGCAGCACCTGGCCTTCCAGAATCTGCTCCACCACCCCCGTGAACCGCCGCCGAATGGCCTGCCGCGGACCGACCGCGAGGATTTGACCGCCGCCTGCCGCCACCGCCCCATCCGCGAT
>JAKCCC010000086.1 GCA_021838985.1 Planctomycetota bacterium | reverse complement strand
CCTGGTAGGTGAAGCCGCGGAGCGAGCCGATACCGCCCGCGTAAAAACGCTCAAAGAATACGGACCGCCCCCAGGGGATGAACCCAACTTCGCTGCGCGACATAAAGACGGTTTTCTGATTAAACAGATTGCGGTGAACGGTTTTGTACCACGTGAAGATGCCGTCAAATTTGGTGAAATGGTAATCCCCGCCCATGGCGCCATACTGTTCCATTGTCAACGAAGCATTGATGCCCTTGGTCGGGAAAATGTTGCTGTCGGTGCTGTTGTAGGCGATGCCCGGCGTAATGCTGGTGAGTGGATGCCAGCCGGCCTGGGCCACAATTGGCGGGGCGGAAATGTCGCTGGGGGAAATATCGGTAATCCCGCTGACATCCACCTCCTCGCCGCGAAAGGCCAGCGTAACGCTCAGGTGATGGGTCAGCCGCCGCCCAAATGTGACGCGGTCGCCAATCCGGGAAAGGTTGTAACTGTTGAAGCCCTCCGTAAAGTAGTAGGCGCTGTTGGTGAAACTATAGGGGCTGTCCCATAGGTACGGTTCGGAAAAGGTGACCCGGTACAATTGATAAACCGTGCCTGGCTCCAGCAGAATCTGGAAATATTGGCCGTTGCCCTTGAAGGCCTGGCCGCGGAAAAATTCCCCCGGCGAATGGGGCGGGGCGGTGATATCAAAGTTCTTCTGCTCAAAACTGATCTGGCCGATCAGGCCGGCCGTGGTGGATACGCCGGCGCCGATCAAAAACCGGCCGGTCTGGCCTTGCTGCAGGCTCACCAGGGCGTCACGCGTGCGGGGCTGGTGTCCCACCGGCGTAATGTGCGCATGGGTAAACAGCCCGGTGTCCTGAATGCGCAGCACTGATTTATGCACGGCGGTGGTATCGTAAAGGCGACCGGGATACAAACGAATGGCCCGGCGGACGACATGATCCTCCACCTGGCTGTTGCCACGGATAATCACCTGCCCGACCCGGAAAGTTTCGCCCTCCGTGATATGAAAAATGAGATTCACCACGCCCGGTCGAGAGGAATACGCAAAGGTAGGCTTCACGCGGCTGTAAATATAACCAGCGCGGCCATATTGGTCGGCGATTCGCCGTTGCGCCGCGGCGATGAGTTTACGATCGTAGTAGATGCCGGGCCTGAAACGAACGTCAGCCTGCAACTGGGCCACGGAAAACACGTGATTGCCGCGGAAGATGATTTTTCCAATGCGGTAGCGCGGCCCTGATTGAATCACGTATTGCACCACCACTCGCGTCAAATTGGAATTATATTTCAGGATGTAGGAACTGCGGCAGTCCAGGAACCCTTTTTGGGTCCAGAGATCGCGGAGTTGGGCCGTGTCGGCTCGCAGGTCGCGTCGGCTGAGAATCCCTTTTTGAATCGGAATCAGCCAGAAGAGCTTCCAGCGCGACTTGGTCTGCATTTTGTAATGCAGATAAAACGTGGGATAAAGATGGTTGCCGAGAAAATGCACGGCGCTGATGTATGTCCGCGGTCCTTCGGTAATACGATACCGGACGATACCCCGGGGCAGTTGGCGCTTGGCGATCTGCACGCGACAGAACATAAATCCGCGGTTCCGGTAAAGTTGGCGGATACTGCGGCGATCAGTTTGGAAGATAAACGGATCAACCGGCCCCCCCACGTGGGCCAGAACCAGATTCTGGAGGGTAGCGTCCCGCACCTGCCGGTTGCCAACGAACTGCACCGCCGTGATGACGGGGCGTTCCCGCACGACATAACGGACAATGACCCGATGGTGGCGCGTGGGGATGACCTGAGCGCGAACCGAAATAAATCGCCCTAGTGAGGCGATGGAGCGGACGTCCACCTCAACCTGTGCCCGGCTGTAGCTGGAGCCGGGCGTGACGCGAATCTGGTTGCGAATCAGGGCGCGGTCCGCAGGCCGGGCACCGCGCAGTTCCACGCGGGCCACCGGCCAGCCAGCCAAGCCGCTGGGCGATGGCGCCGGTGGTGAGGTAGGCGCTGGGGCGGCCCCGGCCGGGTGCGTGGTGGCGGCGTGCGGACGTACCGCCGCGCGGAGGGCGGGGGCGATCCCCGCCAGCAACACCGCGGCCCAGGCTGCGATCAATCGGGGGCGGACTGCATGGAGAAAACTTGCAGCGCCGCTTCCCGCCCAATGAACCGGAAGTCGGCTCTTGTCGTGGGAGAAGTGCGCCCCAGGAAAACGCCCAAGTTTGCTCATGGAAGCACTGCCGCTGCCTGTTTGCCAACCGCCGCACTATCCGTACCTGCGACGAGGAAAGCGGTAGTCTAGCCGCGATTACGGCCCTTGTGAACCGCAGCAGCATGACGCAACCCGATAGCCATCGGGAGGGCTATGAATATCTCAGCATTCCTCTGCGTTCTCTGCCGTTAAGCCTGAAAGCTACGGGTTCGGATGCGCAGGGTTCGTGTTTAGATTCCGAATAATTCTGCCGCGTTTCGGGTGGTGATCTCACCAAGGCGCTCGGGGGTAATTCCTCGCTCCAGCGCCACCTGGTTTGCCACGTGGGTCACAAACGCCGGCTCATTAATTTTTATTTTGCGTACGGGCTGTGGGCTTAGATACGGCGCATCGGTTTCAAGGAGCAGACGATTCTCCGGTGTCAGGCGGCAGGCGGCTCGGACCTCCGGGGCGTTTTTGTACGTAATGATACCCGTGAAACCAAGGTAAGCACCGCATTCAATCCAGCGCGACGCTTCCTGCGGCGTGCCGGAAAAGCAATGCACCACGCCCCGCAGATGGGGAAAGTCGCGCCACATCGCCAGGGCGTCCGCGTGGGCTTCGCGGACGTGCAGAATCACCGGTTTGCCGAGGGTTTCCGCCAGCTGCAATTGGGCCAACCACACTTCCTTCTGGACCTCCGCGGCGGCGGAATGACCGTGATAATCGAGGCCGCATTCGCCGATTGCCACCACCCGCCGCTGGGCGGTCAGCGCCGCGCGCAGCGGCGTTCTATAATCCGCGGCCACTTCAGCTGCATGATGGGGGTGAATCCCCAACGCGGCGAAGACTTCGGGAAATGTTTCCGCCGTCCGCAACGCCAGCGGATGATCCGCCGGATGGGTGCCGACGGTAATCATACGGGCGACGCCAGCCTGAACCGCGCGATGTACCACGGCTGGCTGGTCTTCCAGCAGCCCGGCATAGGTCAAATGGCAATGGGTGTCGATAAGCATACGTTCGCTCTGGGCCCCTGCTCCCATCCTTAATCCTGTCCGCTGCCTAATCCTAATCATAACCCCAGGCGTAGTCCTGCTTCATCTTCGCACCCCGGCGGGCCCGTGCCGGTTGTATGCTGCCTCACCACCTACATTTCGGCAAGGCTCTCATGACAGAAACTATCCTGGTGCGTTGTCAAACGATAAATTTCGGGTTGGACAAGGAGCCTCGAGCCTCAGATCCGCCCTTGCACCAAGAGCACCGGGCTTTAGCTCACCCCGCCAGTGGGCGGGCAGGCTTTGGCGATCGGCCCGCGGCGACCTGTGAATGGTGGCGGTTGGAGTACCCGAAAGAGCAGCGATGGCACCGCCGGGAGGTCAGCACCGCGGGAGCAGTCGTCGCGGAGATGGCTGGACCGCGCAACCACCAAGAAGCTTGCCTGCTTCGAGGCAGCGGTTGCAGGCGGTTAGGCAGGCGGAAGTAGGTAGCGGTTATGGATGGGCCCCGCTCCATTCGAATTCTTATGGCCGGCGGTGGTACCGGCGGACACCTGTATCCCGGATTAGCCGTGGCCGAGCAGCTTCGCCGCCGTCGGGCCGACCTGCACGTGGTATGGGCAGCCACACCGCGCCTAGTGGATCGCCGGTTGCTCGCGAATTTTGGCCGCGACTACGTACCGCAGCGCGTGATTCCCCCGGGGCGGAATCCGATCGGGTGGCTGGCGTTTTACCGGGCCTGGCGCCATACATGCCGCTTTTGGGATCGGTATCTGCGCACCGAGTCCGTCGATGCCGTGTTGGCTTTGGGTGGCTACGCCGCCGCTCCCGCCGCCCGGGCGGCGGGGCGGCGCGGAATTCCCGTTGGCCTGGTTAATCCTGACGCCCTGGCCGGCGCGGCTAATCGCTACCTGATGCGGTGGGCGCAGCGTATCTTCACCCAGTGGCCCTTTCCTACGAATGCTCCGGAGGTCTGGCGGCAGCGCGAAGCAACGGTCGGCTGTCCGTTGCGTGCGGATTTACACGCCCTGCCGCGCGCGGAAGCCGCGCGGCGGCTGGGGCTTGACGCCACCCGTTTGACCTGGCTGGTAACTGGCGCTTCGCTTGGCGCGACAAGCATCAACGACGCGCTCTTGGCCCTGCTGACCGATTCGGAGTTCAGGGCGGCCTTAAACGGCGCCGGCCAGGCCGCGGAAAAGTGGCAGATTTTGCATCTGGCAGGTTTTCAGCAGGGCGCTGCGATACGCGCCCTCGCCGCCGGCCAAAAGGCGGTGCTCTGGCGGGTGTTGGATTATTGCGACGATATGCCAGCCGCGTGGGCCATGGCCGATTTGGCTTTGTCCCGCGCCGGCGCTGGCACCTGCGCCGAATTGGCAGCGTGCGGGGTGCCGGCGATCTTGTTACCGTATCCATTCCATCGCGACCAACATCAACAGGCCAATGCCCAGCGACTGTGCAGCGTCGGCGCTGCTTGGATGGTGCTGGATGCAGCCAACGCCGCCGGCAACGCCCGCCAGCTCAAGCCACTGTTGCTGAAGCTGCTGCGCGATGCGAAAGCGCGCCGTGCGATGGGTGCGGCGGCTCAAAAGCTCGCCCGGCCTGACGCCGCGGCGACAGTTGCCGATTGGCTTCTGGCGGTGGCCGAGGAGCGGCGGTCAGCCGTCAGAACGGGGAAAATCAGGGCTGATCGCCGAATGCGGTTAGCGGTTCGCTGAAAGCTGAACATATGGTCGTTCCCGCCATGGTTCCAACGATCCCTTCCCCCGCGGCCCGCCTCCCGGCAGGCGCTGCACCGTCTCCCGACAGTTTAGCCGCGGCTTTTGCCGGACGGCGGGTCCACTTTGCCGGTATCGGGGGCAGCGGTATGAACGGCCTGGCGCATATGTTGCTCGGCGCCGGTGCTATCGTCACCGGAACGGACCGCGAGGATAGCGCTATCCTGACGAGCTTGCGGGAACATGGAGCCGCTGTGGCTTTGGAATACGAGCAGCGATCCTTGCCTGTCGGTGTGGAGCTGTTGGTGTATTCCGCCGCCCTGAAAGCCGACCACCCGGCGCTACGCGAGGCGCAGCGCCGCGGTCTGCCGACGCTCAAATACGCCCAGATGCTCGGCGAGATCATGCGGCATAAACAGGGTATCGCCATCGCCGGAACGCACGGTAAATCCACCACCACCGCGCTGACCGCGTATATTCTGACCCGGGCTGGGCTGGATCCTTCGTTTGTGGTTGGCGCCTCCTGCCGGCAGCTCGGTGGATCAGCGCACGCGGGCCGGGGGAATAGTTTTGTGGTCGAAGCATGCGAGTACGACCGCAGCTTTCACAACCTGGCCCCCTGGATTGGCGCCGTGCTGAATGTAGAGGAAGATCACCTCGATTACTATGGCAACCTGAGCGAGATTGTCGAAGCTTTCGGAGGGTTCCTGGCGCGCATACCTGCGGCTGGTTTGGCGCTGATCCAAAATACCGAGTCATGTCAGCAGGCCGTCGCGGCAGTGATGGCTAAAGTTGAAACCTATGCCACGTCCGGACCGGCCCATTGGACAGCCCACGACGTGATCCAGCGGGACCACCAGCTCGATTTTGCGGTGCGCTATCAGGGGAATCAGCTGGGACGGATGCGCCTGCGGATTCCCGGCCGACACAATATCGGCAATGCGCTGGCGGCGGCGGCGATAGCCTGGCACTGCGGGGTACCGTGGGCCGTTATTACCGCGGCGGTGGGGGACTTCCGGGGCGCCGGTCGGCGCAGCGAATGGCTGGGTTGCTTTAAAGGAATCACCTTGGTGGATGATTATGGGCACCATCCCACCGAAATTCGCGCCACCCTGGCGGCCCTGCGCGAGCATTACCAGCCGAAACGTCTGATCTGCGTGTTCCAGCCGCATCAGTACAGTCGTACGCGCTTGCTGCTGGAGGACTTTGCGCGGAGTTTCAGCGCCGCGGATCTGACCATCGTGGCGGAGATTTACTTTGTCCGGGACCGCCAGGCCGATCGCGCTGCGATCAGCGCCGCGACACTGGTGGAGCGTCTGGAGACGCAGGGGCGGGAGGCCTTGTATATTCCCGCGTTTGACCACATTGTGGAGCATCTGGCCGCCGCCGGCCGCCCGGGCGATCTGATCGTGTCCATGGGCGCCGGACCGGTCTGGGAAGTTACCCATGGCTTGGTACGACGACTTCAAAGCGATTCTCACGCTTGACGCACCCTTGGGTCCGAAAACCTGGCTGGGTGTCGGCGGCGCGGCGAAGTATTTCTTCGTGCCGCGCGGCAGCGAGGAATTATCCGCGCTGGTGCGCCGGCTGGGCGCGGCGCGTATCCCCTTCCACGTGCTCGGGGCAGGCGCCAATCTACTGGTGCGCGATGAAGGCGTTTCCGGCGCCGTGCTGAGCCTTGCCGCCCCCGCTTTCGCGGCGGTGACGATTACGGGGAACCGCGTTCAGGCTGGCGCCGGGGCGGACATGGCGAAGTTGGTTCTGCAATGTGCGCGGGCGGGATTGGCCGGTCTGGAGTGCCTCGCCGGCATTCCCGGTACGGTGGGGGGGCAAATTCGCATGAATGCCGGGGGCAGCTTTGGCAGCATCGGCTCGCGGGTTCGTGAAATCACCGTCATGGACCACACCGGCCGGGTGTCCACCGTGGCCCGGGAACAGCTCAGTTTTACGTATCGCCAGGGGTATCGGGATGCCCCGCTTATCCTGCGTGCGGAGTTGGAACTAACGCCGGAGGACCCCCAGCGGCTCGCCGCCCGGATCAAGGAAATCTGGATGTATAAAAAGAACACCCAACCGCTCGCGGAGCACAGCGCGGGCTGCATCTTTCGCAACGCGGCCGGCGTTTCCGCGGGAGCCTTGATCGATCAGGCTGGTCTGAAAGGCTTGGCCGTTGGTTTGGCCCGGGTCTCGGAACGCCATGCCAATTTCATCGTCGCCCGGCCGGGCGCCACGGCGCGTCAGATTCTCGATTTGATTGAATTAGTGCGTCGCCGGGTGCGCGAAAGATTCCAGGTGGCGCTGGAAACCGAGGTGGTGATATGGTAGATGCGACCCGCGGTTCGGCGTC
>JAKCCC010000085.1 GCA_021838985.1 Planctomycetota bacterium | reverse complement strand
GGACTTTCGGGCGGCTTTTCTCGATTGATACGTCGATAGACGTTCCCGACATCTGCGACGAGTTGGGCGATTTTCCCAGTGGGGTCGCCGAAGACCTGGACGCTGGCGGCCTTGAGGATAGCCCTGTCACTGGCTAGGCGATGATTCCATGAGACCGCCGCACCGAACGCCATCGGCAGCAGGCTCACGGCGAGTAATTGCTGATGGCCAAAATCACCCCAGTCGGTATTGAGGTAGCCCACAGCGCCGTGCCGCAACCCGGCTAAAGCGCCGTTTCGCATATTCGCAAAGGCGTTCGCCGTCCGCCCGGCGAGGGAACTCCAGCTGGAGGTACCGGGACAGACATAGAAGGCCCGGCCGGAGGCGGCGAATAACTGGCCATGCTCCCTAAACGGATGCTTGGCCCCATAGCCCCATTCGAGCACCGTCGCGTCCACGGGCAGATCGCGGATTAACGCCGGGTATTTTAGCATCATGTCCCCCCAAAGCTGCACGCGTTTGCCATGGCGGGCGGCCAGCTCGGCGCAATACCTAATCCAGTCGACGTACAGCCGTCCAACACCCTGCCGTCGAGCCGCGGCCTGGCTGCGGCCCAACCCCAAGTCATAGACCTCGTCGCAACAAATGTTAAACTGCGGACTGGAAAAGTTGGGCAAAAATTCATCGTACATCTCGGCGAGAAGCTTTTTCGCCTCCGGATCGGTCACACAGAGCGTCCAGGGGCTATCGCCGTAGGACGGATCATCGGTTCCGCACGTGACACCGCGTCTCTTGAGATCCGCCGGATCAGCTTCCGCCAAATGCCGGTAGCGGGGCAGCCGAAGTATTTTTTCAAAATGCCCAAGCGAAGCCAGCGAAGGAACAAAGTCGATATGGCGCAGGCGACAGGCCGCATCAATACGGCGGATCTCCGCGGCGGTCAGAGGCGTGGTGTCCTGCGCAAAGTCGGGATGCCTCTGGAATGCGAATACATTTTCAACGTAGAGCTGAAACTCGTTGATTTTCAGCTGAGCCAGCTGGTCCACCAGCCACAGAATGGTTTGCACCTTCGGCACTTTGCCGCGGGAAATATCGTGATAAAAGCCGCGCCGTGCGAAATCTGGCTGATCGGCAATGGTCATGCAGGGCCAGGAACACCGGCAACATTGAGCGAGTTGTCTCAACGTTTGGACGGCGTAGAACAGCCCCCGTGAGTTTCTGGCTCGCGCCAGCACCCCTTGCGGTCGAACCTCAATGGTATAACCCTGCTCGTGTGCCACCGCCACACCCGATTCCAGGCGAATGGCCTGCACTCCCGCCCGCGGCGCGGCCTGTGTGCAGCGCCATCCGCCGACACGCATCCCCAGTAGCTTTTCAAGTCCTTTCGCGGCTGAAACCAGGGCGGGGTCCGGACTGTCAATAGAAATGACCCCCCCGCGGGGTAAACGCCATTCGCCCCCGCTCCAGCTTATTTGCCGAGGTTGGGGCAGCAGAAGAATATTGTTCATAGCAGTTTTTTCCTCTCACAGAAAATCGAAATGTTACGACGGTTCTACGCCTCAGCGGTCAAGCAGGATGCTACACCATTGTTTGGTTGCCCCTGGAAAGGATGGGCGATTGGCCGGTCGAGCGGTTGGCGGAGCAATTCTCCATCCTGCGCCAAACCGCCGTCACGCACCGCAAAGGTCTCCACCGGGCGGCTCCGCCACATCTCGAACCGTAGCGTGTCCACCAGCGCCCTTGTCAGCTTCTGGCATTCGGCAGAATCCTCCAATAAGGTCCAACAACTGCTTGCGCCCCGGTTAGGGGACCAAATATATTTTTCGTGACCATCCGCCAGATAATGGTTATCCGATTCTATCTGCCTATTCAAGGCGCGTTCCCCGTGCAAATAGGAGCTCCAGGGAACACCGGCTGGCCCACGCACGAGCGGGCGGCATGCTGCGCCCTGACAGCTGGCTGACACAGCCAATCCCGCAGCGCCCAAGAGGGCGGGTAGGATGTCGCGCGGCTCAACCAAAACCTGGCCGACCACCTGCCCGCGCGCCGACCGCCACGCACTCGGCGGCCTGAGGATCACTGCAATGCGGGCGGATTCCCCGTACGGAAGCGTCTTGTGCCATAGATGGTGGTCGCCGCGCATATCCCCGCGACCATAGAGGAATACTGCCAATGTATTATCCCGAGCGTCTCGGGGCGCGGATCGGCACCGTGATGTAGGGGCGAAGATAGACATCCTGTTCGGCCAGGCCGTCGAAAGTTGGTGTGGCAATGGGCGGATTGCCCAAATGACGGTATGGCATCGAGTGTCCGATCGTCCATGACCAGGATGAACATGCTACATCCCGTTGGTTCCGCCACCACCGTTTTCCATGTCGCCATCATCCCTCCGTTGCTGCGACTCCCGCAGGGGAAACCGGTGCGCTTTATTCCGCCGTCTTGCCAAGTTCCTTCAAAAACGCATCAACGGTAAAACCGGCTTCATTTAGCTCCCGCACGGCGGTCCAAGGCCTGCCAGGAACACCCTGGCAAACCTTGGCGAACTGGGCCGCTACCGCCCGGCGTGACGCCGGCAGCGGCCAGATTGCCTTTTGGCGGCGACATTCTGCCCGTAGCCTTGCCCACTCACATAAGAACACATAGCGCACCGCCAAATGCCCCATCCGTATGCGCTCGAGTTTTTCTGGGTCACTTCCAGCGGCTTTTTCCGCCGCTTGCCAGAGCCGCTCCGCCCTGGCCAATGTGGGAAACGTGAAAAAGGCCGTCTGCGGCGAGTCGATGTAACGCCCCTGCCCGGTGGCCAGACAAAAACCCCGCGACGCGTCGTGCATCAGCTGAAGATAGCGGTAAATCATACGCGCGGGAGCCCGCCCGTAGTAGCCTTCCAGAAATTCGCGGATCAGCGCACGGTCGTCCTGCTGCGGATTTAAGAGCAGCTGCGCCGTCAGCCAAGAACGTAATTCGCCCATTTCCGCGCCCGCGCCATTGTTGGGGCCTACACCCCAGCAGGCCCCCTCTGAGAACACGCCTTTGACGCCGCAGCGTTGGAATAAACGCAAATTCGGGCCGAGCGTGAACCAGTTTGGTAAGGGCACCAGATAGTTGTGAAAATCCGTGACGTAGTCCCAGATGTAGACGCGTCGGCAGATACGCAACCAGCCGTCGACGATGCGACGGAAATACGCCGAATCGGGGTTGATAGGCTGAAGCTGGTTCGGGCCATGGCCCCCTTGGTGGGTCGGGCTCAGACACACCCGCACGATCACGTTGGAACGCGCGCGGAGGTTCGTCGGTGGCATGAGCGTATAAATGTAAGCGAGAGTGTCCACCGCGATCTGCGGAAACTCGGGCTCGATCTTCTCCGCGACGTAATTTACAAACGTGAGGAGGCTACCGGACGGGCCGCCGTGGGCCTTGTCGATAGCCAAACAACGCCGGCACTTGCATTCGCTACTCCAGCCATTGTCCATTTGGGAAACGGAAACGATGGAGGCATTTGCATTCTGTGGCTCTCGCAACAGCTGCTTGACGCGCTCGACCACGAAACGGCGCAGGGCGGGATTGGACAAACAAAGCTGGCCATTAACCCAGGTGCGTTTACCGTTGATAAGGCTATACCAGTCGGGGTGGTCCGCAAAATATTTTTTAGGGGGCACAAGATTGTAAAAGGTCGATGCGAATCCCGGCGGATGGGCGTATTTGACGCCGCCGCCAAGCTTACCAGGGATGTAGTAACCGAAGACCCCCCCATTAACACCGTTACGGACTTCCCACTGCGGAGAGTACACGCCGTCAAACCACCAAGGATACCGGTATTGGAACGCCGGTTGGCCTCGCTCATCGAGATTGGGAATTTGAAACGCCCCACGGCGCGGCACGCTCGTAGCATGGGGGGACCACCACCGCACACCCTGAAACCTTTGCAGGAATTGGTAGACCGCATAAAGCGTCCCGCGCGGCCGTCCTCCCGCCAGCAGCAGCCGGCCATTCCTGCTGCGCATGACGAATTCTTCCGGCTGCAGTCTGTGCAGGGCTTCGTCGGGAAATAGCGCCTGCGCCACCGGCCCCGGCCCGACGATAATTGCTTTTTCGGGCGTGGCACCAACTGCCACAGCCCGGATTTCGAAGTTGCCGCCTGTACTTAACCGAAGGAAGGCGGCCAATTCCCCCGCCGCGGTCTGCTCCGCCAGGGTGGCGCCGTTTTGCTGAACAATGGTCCATCGGCCGCCGGCCTTGGTGGTATTCGCGGGTACGGAGGGCAGTACCGCCGTCGCCGCGAACGCTACAGCAGCGCCCGTGACAAAATCGCGCCGCGTTATCCCCGCGGACATGGCCCCGAGCTGCTCCACAGCCTTGCGGTCCTGCTGGCCGCCGGGGAGAGACAGAGCCCCGGCGGAGCCAGGGGACAAAAATGTCCCACCGGAGCTGACCTGCGCATTCCCAGCCGCCAGCATGCCGCACCCGGATAGCGTATTTGGCTGCGTGTTCAGAGGCTGCAGGTCCGCCACGGCGGCTTCGGCCGCCATGGCCAGTAGGTTGCTTTGGGAACCACTCATGGAAGTCTCCTTGTAAAAAGAGGGAACCAACCCACCCGTGGGCAGTCTCGAGGTTTTGACCTCCAATGGATAGGACATATTAAACCCCTTTGAAAAAAGTGGGCCAACATTGCGGCTCCTGGCGACCGCCGCCGGGAATCCCGCGAACAAGCCGCCGTCACGAAGATTCAAATCCTGCCGTGCCCGCCATCGCCAAGGCCCCTGATGACGCCGCGCGTGGCCGGCCGGAACGCGACATCCCCGCCGCGCTGCCATGCCTCCGTCGCGACGGCGGCTGGTGGCTTCACCGTCTGGATCGGCACCACGCAGGTGTCAAACGCAGACGCCCGTGTCGGTATGTTCATGGTGTCAAAGATTTTCAGCCATTTGTCGGCCCGTGCCCCCAGCAGTTTGTCCGGGGATTTGTCAACGCCAATAAAACCCACGCGGGGCCATGCCATTGGCCGGAACGCTGCTTGGCTCGGCGGGGGATGGCGTGGCAAGGGTGGGTGGTTCAGAGCCGCCTCCTCCAGACGCATCTCTACACCTTGTAGGGATGCGTAATGAGCCGGTCCTGCGGTTGACGGAGCAACTTTCCGTCTCTTACCAGGCCGCAATCGCGTTGCGCAAGAATCGTTACCAAGCGGTGGCGCCACAGCTGCAACTGTTCCGCCCTCGACGCTTGGCCGGCCAGATCGTGGCATTCGCCCGGATCGGCCGTCAAATCGAATAGTTGTTCGCGGTCTAGATAAGGAAACCAGATATACTTTTCCCGACCATCGGTCAGGTAGTGATTAGCCTGCTGGTAATGATACGCCAACTCATGCTCACCATGCAGCCAAGGCCGCCAATGTGTATCCCCCTGACCCCTTAGCAGCGGCAACATGCTTTGGCCCTGGCAGGTTGGCGGAATTTCCAGTCCGGCGGCATCCAAAAGCGTGGGCATGACATCCCGCAATTCCACCACCTGCTCCAGGACCTGTCCGCGCGGCGGTGCCCAGGTGTTGGGCAACCGGATGATCATCGGAATATGGGACGCCCCCTCGTACGCATAGGTTTTGCACCACAAGTGATGATCGCCCAGCATGTCGCCATGGTCGGAAAGAAATACCACCAGTGTATTGTCCCACGCTTCGCGATGATGATAAAGCATTTCAAGCAGGAGCCGGCCAATTTGATGATCAACAAAGGTGATGTTTCCGTAGTAACAGGCCCGTGCTCGGCGGATTTCCTCTGTGGATCGCCGACCCCGCCAGGCGTCGATTTTGGCCGCCTCCACCGGATCATCGTTGACCGCCGCCCATTCCCCGATGTACGGCCCCGCGACGGGCCGGTCTTTATACATGTCGTAGTAGCGCTGCGGTGGGTCGAAGGGCGTATGCGGCCGCATAAAGCTCACCGTCAGGAAGAACGGTTTGGTGGGATCGCGACGACCTAGAAACTCGATAGCCTGCTGGGCTGTCCAGTAAGTTCGATCCAGATGTTCGGGCAGATGGCTCGGCCGGGCTATCCAGGAGTTCCAATCCAGGCCGTGGTCGTGGACTCCGTAGCTTTCGGTCTTATGCTCCTCGAACCAACGCTTATAATCGGAAAGCTGGCCCAGCTGATCCATGCGGTGCTCATCCAGGATCGTGTGGTGGAAGCCATTGAGCGCTCGCGCCGGCGCAAAGTGCATCTTGCCAATGCCTTGGGTGTGGTAGCCGCCCTTCGCCAGTTCGCCCGGCAAGGTGTGAGCATAATCCGATCGGATCGGTCCCCACGCCGTGCCCATACCCAGCAGACCGGTGTGCCACTGATCCATGCCCGTCAGCAGTGTGCCACGGGCGGGGATACAGGAAGGCACCGCACTATAGGCGCGGCGAAAACGCGTGCCCTCCGCAGCCAACTGGTCTAAATATGGCGTTTCCAGCACAGGGTGACCGTCGCAGCCTAGGCAATCTCCGCGTTGCTGATCCGTCATCAGCAGCAGAATATGCGGGGAAGGTTGTGCCATCAGCTTGCTCCTGGAAAAGCCCCTCATTTGTCGGTGTTTTGTAGAGTGATGATCGCCATGGCGATACGGCGGCGCAGCGCCTGCCATTGCGCGCCGCTATACGACTGGGCCAGGGTGCGGATCAGCGGTGAAACCGCAGGGGTACCGGCCGCCACGCCACCCTTCCAGTCTTTTCGGATTTTCGTAAGTGGAGCGGTGATCAAGGCGCGCAGGGACGTTAGAACCCTTTGTGCGGCAACGGACGCGCGGGGATGGGCCTTTCTCCGCTTAACAATAAGCGCCCGCAGCGTCGCGATGTATCGTAGATCGTCGCCGCCCTGGCGCATGGCCTCCCAGACCTTAGTCGGCACCAGTTCCAGCGGATGACCATTTAGGCCGGGGAGTTCCATTCCGAAGCTGCCCAGTTTCCCCTCCGTGTCGTTGTAGGGGTTGCCGCGGAACCATTGGTAGCACCAGGGGCACGCAACTCGAAAGGGGCTTGCCCAGAGGTAAAATCCGTTAATGATGCGCGCCCACTTGGCCGTGTAGTACGCGCCAATATCGTTGTGGTACACCCACGCAACATCGCCGGCGCTGGCTAATTCGCGCTTGTACTGCCTGAAGGTGTGGCCACGTGCAAGCCACCACTCAAATGTATAGCCATGGTTGCCAAGAATATTCACGTAGGGCAATATTTCATGCAACTTCTGGTCAGATCGATGATTGAGCGTGTTGACGGTGGCGTAA
>JAKCCC010000084.1 GCA_021838985.1 Planctomycetota bacterium | reverse complement strand
CGATCGGTGGACCGATAGATGCGGCAACCGGCCGGCTTATTCCGCTGGAAGACTTCCAGCGAACGGTTAACGAGCGTGTGATTCAAAGGTTCGATCATAAACATCTGAACCTGGACTGTCCGGAATTTGCGCAGGTGAATCCAACCGTGGAAAACATCGCCCGTTTGATCTTTGAACAACTTCGGGATGCTTTTGCCGCGCCGCTGAAACTGTGTGCGGTCCGGGTATGGGAAACCCCAAAAACGTGCTGCGAAGTCATGGCGGATGCCGCCGTTGCAGCGCTGGCGGGCCATGAAAAAGCTGATCCGATATAAGCATAATCAGGACCTCCATATTTTCGGGAAGGGGCCGGCGTGTAGCGCCCTAACCGTTTCCAGGTCCAAACCTGACCCTGCGCTTATCCCGGCGTGCCGGGAAGGCCACGCGGTATCCGCGGTATTTGCCTCGTAGCCCGGAGTGTAAGCGACGGGTCATGGATTCCCGTGGCGCCCCAACCCCGCGCTAAAGTTTAGTCGCCCGCGGCGACCTTGGGGCTAGGCCGTGCACATCTCAGCTGCGGCCTGGCCACGCGGGAGGTTTAGCGGTTGCGGCGACGATGGTGGTGGAATCTGCGGCTGGAGCCTAAGATTAGGAACCATGATTGGCTCGATAAAGGATTTCGTATGGCGAAGGTTCATGGCTTCAGGGTCGTTCCGTCTATGCCGCCACGGTTGGCGCCGCTGGATGAGCTTAAATCCAATATCTGGTCGCTTTGGAACAGCGATACCGTCAGTTTGTTTCACGATTTGGACCCGGAGCTGTGGGAGCGCACCAACCACAACCCGGTGGCGCTGCTCAATCAGATTAGTCAGAGTAAGCTGGACGAAAAGGCCCGCCAGGAAGGCTTTATCACCCATTTAAATCTCGCCGCCGCCAAGCTGCAGTATTATCTGCAGCAGCCGGCCCAGCAACAGACCTGGTTCCAGGATACGTGGTCCAAGGCGCATGCCAGCGCTGGCCATATGCTGATCGCGTATTTTTCCGCGGAGTTCGGTCTGCATGAAGCACTGCCTATCTACTCCGGCGGTTTAGGCGTGTTGGCGGGGGATCACTTGAAAAGCGCCAGTGATCTGGGGCTGCCATTGGTGGCTGTTGGACTGTTGTATCGGGAGGGATATTTTCATCAGCGGCTTAACGCGGAAGGCTGGCAGGAGGAGCGCAATCCGGCCCTGGACTTTTTCAGCCTGCCCCTGACGCGCGTTCAAGGCCCGGACGGCCAGCCTCTGGCCGTGACCGTGGAATATCCGCAAGGACCGGTTCGGGTGGGCATCTGGAAGGTGCAGGTGGGCCGGGTAGAACTTTACCTGCTCGACACCGATCTTCCCGAAAATCGGGCTGAAGACCGGGCAATTACCGCCCGCCTCTACGGCGGAGATCAGAATGCGCGGTTGCGGCAGGAAATTTTACTGGGCATTGGCGGCGTGCGGGCTTTGCGCGCCTTGAACAAAAATCCCACGGTCTGCCACATGAACGAGGGCCATTCGTCGTTGTTGGCGCTGGAGCGCTGCCGGTGGCTCATGGAACAGACGCACATTTCCTTTGCCGAGGCCCGCGAAGCGGTCGCAGCCGGCAATGTATTCACCACCCACACGCCGGTGCCGGCGGGAAATGACGCTTTCCCGCGCGAACTGATGGAAAAGCACCTGGGCAACTATTATCCCCAACTGCAACTGTCCCTGGATGAGTTTCTGGCTCTGGGGCGGGTGCATCCCGCGGATCCGCAAGAGCCATTCGGCATGACCGTGCTGGCCCTGCGCATGGCCTGGCATTGCAACGGCGTCAGTCAACTGCACGGTCGCGAAGCGCGGAAGATGTGGCGCCAGATCTGGCCGGGAATGTCGCTGCGGGAAATTCCAATTGCGGCCATCACCAACGGCGTGCACACGCCATCCTGGCTGGACAAAGATTTCGTCCGGCTCTACGAGGAAACTCTCCACATGCGTTGGCCGGAACAACCGACCGATCGCGGATTTTGGCAGCACACGGAAAAAATTTCCGACGCGGAGCTGTGGCGGGTGCACCAGCGTGGCAAAGAGCGGCTGATTCAATTCGTGCGGCAGCGCCTCGGCCTGCAACTGGCGCACTGTAGCACCGTGGGGCACGGAAGGCGACGCCCTCCTGAGGTGCTCGATCCGCAGGTGCTCACCCTCGGTTTTGCCCGCCGTTTCGCCACCTATAAACGTGCCACGCTCCTGCTGCGCGATTCCGAACGGCTCCTGCGGCTGCTCAACGATCCGCAGCGACCGGTGCAGCTTCTTTTTGCCGGCAAGGCCCATCCCCGCGATGATGGCGGCAAACATTTCATTCAGGATATCGTTCGTTTTTGCCGCCGGCACGATGTGCGGAACCGCCTGGTGTTCCTGGAAGATTACGACATCAATGTCGCCCGCCACATGGTCCAGGGCGTCGACGTATGGCTCAACACGCCGCGCCGCCCCATGGAGGCCTCCGGCACCAGTGGGATGAAAGCCGCCATCAATGGGGTGCTGAACTTAAGCGTGTTGGACGGCTGGTGGGAAGAGGCTTGCCTGGCTGGCGGGCCGGATGTGGGTTGGGCGGTGGACGGCGATGCACCGCAGGCCAGGGAAGAATACCAGGATGAAATCGACAGCCGCGAATTGTTTGATCTCCTGGAAAATCAGATCGTCCCGCTGTATTACCAACGGGATGCGGCAGGTCTGCCACGGGAATGGCTGCAGTGGATGAAAGCCTCCATTCGCAGCATCTGTCCCAAGTTTAACACCAATCGCATGGTCGAAGACTATCTCGCCACGGCGTACCAACCCGCCCACGAGGGATTCACAGCGCTGGTGAGTCAGAACGCCGCGGCCGCGGCCGCTTTGGCCAAATGGAAGCAGCATCTCCGCCAGCACTGGCCGCAGGTGCGCGTCCGCGATGTTAAATATAATGCGGCGGACATCGAAGCCGGTAAAACCCTGCAGGTGGAGGCCGTGGTGGAACTGGGGGCGATTGCCAGTGAACACGTGGACGTGCAGTTGTATTTCGGCCAGTTGAATACCTCCGACGATTTTCCCTCCGGCACGGCGGTGCCGATGGATCACGTCGCGGCGCTGGCGGATGGCGCCCATCAATATGTCGGCGAAATCCCCGCGGCCACCTGCGGCGCACAGGGATTTTTCGTCCGGGTGCTGGGGCATTATCGGGGCTTGGTGCTGAAGGAATGTCCGGACGATGTGCTGCGGCCGGAGCCGGGGTTAATCCATTGGGGATAACAGGCCAAAGGGTGAAGGCCCCGTAGCCGGCGATGCCCCTATCGCCGATGCGGATACCACCGGGTAACGCGGCGGGGCGCCGTTTTGAGACGCGCGATGATGCGCCGAATTTGTTTTATTCTCGTGGCCGGCCTGGATGGTCAGCTCGCGACACGGGCCGGCCGGACGCCGACGTTAAACAGCTTTCCGTATCGCACGGTCCTGGCGCCGGTTCTGCCCGCGGTGACCTGTACCATGCAGGCTACCCTCACCACCGGCCTGGCGCCGGCGAAACACGGCATCATCGCCAATGGTCTGTATACCCATGATAATCCAGCCCTGCAGCGCCATCTGGACTTGGATAATTTTGCGGATTTTCGACGACAGATCAGCTTTTGGGAACAGTCCAATGCCCTGCTGGAAGCACCCCGTTTCTGGTCGCCCGCGCTGAAAGCGCGGACCCGGGAAGATAGGCTCAATCGCCCTTGCCGCACGGCCATGCTATTCTGGCAGCAATCGATGCCCGATGCGGCCGACATTATCTTGACGCCAAAACCGCGGCATACACCCGAGGGGCGCACCCTCGCCGCTTGTTGGAGCCGGCCGGCCGCGCTATACGCTGAACTGGAGGCGAAGCTGGGATCGTTTCCGCTGTCATCCTATTGGGGTCCCCTGGCGGGACCAGCCGCTTCGCGCTGGATCCTGGAGGCAGCCCGGCAGGTGTGGCGGAACTATCCCGTCGATTTGCAAATGGTGTATGTGCCGATGCTGGATTACAACCTGCAGCGTTGGGGACCGGGGCATCCGGCGCTGGCCCAGGAGGTCTGTGATCTGGACGCGCTGTTGGCGCCGCTGGTCACGCAGGTGCGTGCTGCCGGCGCTACGGCTATCGTTGCTGGCGATTACGCTATGAACGCCGTCACCACCAGCGTCGCACCGAATGTCGCGCTGCGCCGGGCGGGGCTGCTGCGAACCCAGGCGGATCCGCAGGGCAAACTGCTGATCGATTTCCAAGCCAGCACCGCATTGGCCATGGCGGATCATCAGATTGCGCACGTGTATTGTCAGCCTGGTACGGCCGCCGGTGCGATCCACGTGCTGGAAAAACTCGACGGCGTGGAGCAAATCGCGCGGTCCGACGCGCAAAAGCGTCAGCTTGGCCTGGACCATCCGCGCAGTGGTACCCTCGTCCTGTTGAGCCGGCCGGACGCCTGGTTTGTGCACGATTGGTGGCTCGCGGAGGATGAAAAGCCAGCGTGGCAATTTGGCGTTGATATCCATCGCAAGCCGGGCTACGATCCGCGCGAATTATTTTTCGACGCGGCCCGCCGCGGCATTACCCAGGATCCGTCATTGGTGAAAGGCTCGCACGGGGTCTGGCCCGCAGCGCTGGACGTGAATCGTCGGCCGGTGCTGCTAAGCGATGCGCCGCTGCCGACACACGACAGCGCGGTGCCCGCCGCAGCCTGCGCTGGCTGGTTAAGCACTTTACTGGAATCGGCGTAGCGATACAGGATTTAAAGCGATTCTCAAAAATAATATCCCGGGCGGGAGTTTGAGAACTACGCAAGCCCCGGGATTTATTCCGGCGAACGATAACCCCCGGACTTCCGCTTCGGATGGAACTTGTGGAAACCGCCCCAGCGGCGCCAAAATGATTCCGCCTGACGGAGCCGAGCAGGATGCCCGTGCGATTCAAAAACTTTCTGGCGGCAGCGGGGTATTTTCTGGCGTTACCGCTGGCGTTTCTACCCGGCCTTATGCTGTGGTTGTGGGCCAGAGACCGGGAGCCGTGGCTCGAACGCCACAGCCGCAGCGCGGCTTTGGTGAATGGGGGGGTCGTGGTCGGCTACGCCGCTCTGGCGCCCTTTACCCATATCGTTGACCTGCTGGCCACTCTGGTCCGGCTCTACGAAATCTCAAATTTGAAATTTGAAATTTCAAATTCCGCAGCTCCACCGGGCATCCTGTATGCCCTCTGGGGGCCGCATTACCTGGCCGCATTGTTTACCTCGCTGGCGTCGCTGGGTTTTGTGCTGCTATGGCTCAGCGCGATTCTTTTTAACCTGATTTCGGCCTGGCGCGCGATGCGCGGCCTGGGGCCATGGGTGGGTGAAAGCGGAAGGCGGAAGGATGAAGGGCGGGAAAGTAAAACGGAAAAAGTAAAACGAAGAAAAGCAATCGGATTTACTTCGGAAGGCAAGACCCAGCTCGCAGCGTCGGCACGGCGAGACTTAGACACCCGAAACCAGGAACTCGAAGCTCGAAACCCGAAACCGACGCTCCCGAACCAGCTCGAAGAGTCGCCGCCGCGACAGCTGGAAACGAAAAACCAGAAAGCAGAAACTAGATACCGGAAACTCTGTTCGCCATCCGCCGCCTTCACCATCTATCTGGCTGCGGCGGCGCTATTGCTCTTAGCGCCGCTGCATTTCGATCTGCGGCATTACTTGATCGCCTACCATCACCCGGTGCCGAGCGATGCAAGTATCTATCTCTGGAGCCTGGCTTGGTGGCCGTGGGCGATCCGGCATCACCTTGATCCGTTCTTCAGCTCTATGCTCTGGTCGCCGGTGGGTGTGAGTCTGCTATGGATGACCTCGATTGGCAGCCTGGCCCTGCTGCTGGCGCCGGTGACGCATTGGTTCGGGGTGCTGGTCAGTTATAACGTTATGGCGCTGCTTTCGCCGGTGCTGGGGGCGTGGGCAGCCTACTTATTATGTCGGTACCTTACCGGAAAATTCGGGCCGGCCTTGTTTGGCGGCTGGCTTTTTGGTTTTTCCTCCTATGCCTTCGCCAATCTGCAAATCACGCCTCATTTATCGGTAACTTTCGCGCTGCCGTTGGCGGTATGGCTTTACCTGCTGCGCCGCGACGAGAAATTGTCACGTCGGTGGTATGTAGGGTTGATCGCACTGCTGGCGCTGTTTCAATTCGGCGTATCCACCGAAATCTTAGCTTCAGCGGCGCCATTGGGGTTACTGGCGGTTTGGCTTGCGGCTGTTTTTTCGCGGGATGAGCTAACGCACCGGCGCCACCGTCAAGGGTTATGGGAAACCCTGATCGGTCTTGCCGTGGCCGGCGCGGTGTTGTCGCCCGCATTTTACAGCCTTTTCGTGGTGCATTATGTGTCCGGCCCCTTTTTACCATCCGCTTTTTCCACAGACTTGGCCAATTTCGTGATTCCCACCCCTATCACGTGGTTGGGTAGCAGCTTGAATGCATCCCTGCATTTTATGGGAACCGTGTGGTTCCGCGGTGCATACCTGGGATTGCCGCTGCTGGGTATCTTGGCGTTGTTTAGCCGTGAATTTATTGGGCAGCCTCGCGCCCGCCTGTTACTATTGCTGTTGGTCATCATTTTTTTGCTGGCGTTGGGATCCCAGCTGCAGATTGCACCTTTCGTGAATGTGGCGCTGCCTATTCTGCTGCCTTGGGCGCTGGTGGCTCATCTGCCGATATTCGACAAAATAGTGCCACTGCGATTGGTCGTATACCTATGGCTGGCGATGGCCGTGGTGGGGGCGTGGTGGCTGGCCCAGTCCCGGACCCGTTGGGGATGGAAATTGCTGCTAGCAGCTTCCACCATCTTTTTTTTGTTTCCCAATGTCTCCAGCGGCCGGTGGGTCCAAAAAACTCCCAATCCGCCCTACTTCGCCGCAGGTTTTACGCCTGCTTATTTACCAGCCGGCTGCCGGGTGGTTATCCTGCCTTATGGTCGATATGGTTACAGCATGTTGTGGCAAGCCGAAGCGCATTTTCATTTTTTGCTGGTCGGCGGCTATGTAAATTCCGGCATTCCGCGCCGTTTCACGGCTTTTCCCGCGGTAGCGGCCTTCTACGCCGGTCGAGCCACGGATTCCAGGTATCCCGCGCAGTTGCGCCAGTTTATTAAGACCTTTAAAATCCGGGCGTTTATCGTTGTCGGCGCTCGTCCGCGCCGCTTTCGGTCATTGGTCGCGCCGCTGCACATCAAGCCGATTCATACCGGTGGCGTATGGCTGTAC
>JAKCCC010000083.1 GCA_021838985.1 Planctomycetota bacterium | reverse complement strand
GGCAGGCGTTCCCGGTTGACCCACTGTTTGCGCATGATCAGTACGAAAAACAGGATCGCCCCGAACATGGGAAGCACGAACAGCGACCACATCGCCAGCGGTCTGGCCCACGCCGCCAGCATGGGGGCCCAATCTTTCCAACCCCCGTGGCCCGGGGCAAAACCCAAATAGAAATTGCTGACGATGCCGCTGTTCGGGCGCCGCACCGGCAGCATCCAGGCGGGCAGTTGATGAATCAAGGCCGGAAAAATGGCGCTCTGGCCGGCCAGGTAGACGCTGTCGGCCAGCAGGGGGAAGAAATACCGGTAGAAACCGGAGCTGGGCAGGGCGCAGGATAGGAGCATCATGCCGACCGCCACGATCAATTCGCCCTGTCGCAGCCGCCGCCGCCCCAAGAGGGGATTGACCACCACGCACAGCAACGTGATCACAAACACCACGAACAATGGCAGATGATTTCCGATCAGAAAAGTATTGTGCGCGATGTAGTCGTTGAAGGGTGTGAGCACGGCCATCAACAGCGACAAGCCGATTCCCAGCAGGCCAGCCCGCCCAGTGACGCTGAAGGGCCGGTTCGGGCGGTCAGGTCCTAACGTCGGCTGTCGCGTCATAAGGCCTCTCGGAACCAGCTTCTTAGGTTCTCGGTTCTAGCTGCATGTGCCCGATGCTAAATGCCAAGTGCCCGGCACTCAAGGCCAGACCTGAAACCACAAACCACAAACCGGAACCCTAAACCCGCCGTCAGTACGGCAACTGAAACACTGCTTTCGCCACCAGATCAAAGCCCAGGGACAACGAGGCGACCAGCCCCACCCCGCACGCAAAGCCGGCGGCAAGCACGGGCGCGTATTGCCGCCACTGCGTCACGCCGAACTTTTTCTGCATGTAGTAGCGACCCAAGAACGCCCCAAGCAACTGTGGAATCGCCCCGAACATCAGGCCGGCGCCCAGACCGCGCAACAATCCATAAACCAGCATCACCGGCGCTCCCCACCCCGCCAGTGCCAGGTACAGCAACAGGCCGGCGCCCATCGAGCCAACCACATACGGCCACTTGAAGGCGTGCAGAAGCGCGCTATGTCCGCCCGCCAGGGTGCTGGACATCCAAAACGCCTGCAGCTTAGCCAGCAGCGGCCAATATTGCTGGGCATACGGATAGGCTGGCGACGGGATCGGAGCGATACGCAACAGATACTGGGAAAACACGATGCTGCCGATCACCACCACGGGAAACATCACCAACTCCGCCTTGATAAGGCTGCTGATCTTGGTTCCCGTAAGTTCCTGCGTGCGGAATTGCACGACCTGCCCCGCATAATTGGCCATCGGTATCGGGGCGTACCAGATGCCAGCCCCCGTGTAGCCCATTTTGTGAGCGAGCACGAAAGTGGCCTGCTGCACGTACGGAATGTCAACCCATTGCCCGGCCATTCCTTCCACCCGCGCCGCCACGTAACTCATGATCGGAGTGTAACCGAAGCCATACGCCAGCAGCAGCCATAACGGAAACGTCGGAACGAGAACCTTGCACAGCACCGTCGAGATGATCGTTGAGCCGACAAAAATTCCCAACCCTATCCACAGCGAAAAATCCCCGCGGCCCCGGGGCGGGTGTAACAACCGGCGCCAAGCCGGCTCCGCCGGCGCCGCCCCCGGTGCTTCCAACACCTCGGCGCGGTTTTTACGACGACGCAGGGCCGCGGCGATGCCGTAAAAGCTGATGATGGCGATCGCCAGGGCGAAGCCGATGGTCACGCTCAGATAAACATCGATGAACCCCTGGAACCAGGTGTCCAGGGCGCCCATACCCGGTTTCCAGTTCGGGATTTGGTGAAAGTGCACCAGCATTGGATTGGCCAGCCAGGTCAGCACGGTGGCTAAAAATGAGCCGATCACCGCGGAGAATGGGAGCACCATTCCAAGCATCACGTTGCCGAGATCAAAACTCACGCCCATGGGCGTCGCCGGCAGGAAGCCCTGCGTGTTGGTGGTGAAGTCGGCAAAAGGAATCGGCAGCGGCTCAATCGGATGCCGCAGAAACGTCGCGGTGATCGCGGGCACCCCGAGGTACAAAAACCCGAAGATCAGTCCCAGCATACCGCCGATGGAAAAAACCCGCCAGCGCCAGGTGGCCTGGCCGCTGCTGCTCTCCGCCAACGCGGTAATCCCCATGGCGCCGATGGGGGCCATGGGAAAAGGGAGTCTTTCCACATCGCTGGTCTGCCGAAACAATACGTACCCGAGGCCGAATACATTCAATCGGCTCAACAGATAGGTCACCGTCAGAAGCACCATGGGCACGACCCAGGCGCCGACAAAAAAGGTTCGCTCGGCAAGCACCTTCGGCCCCGGCGCCACCCACGCTGGAATCAGCGACGGAAGGCCGTAGGCCCTGGCCGCGGGGGAGGAAACAAAATATTGCACGAACAAAAGATTGGCGAAAGGGGAGATAACCACCACCCCCGCCATATAGTAAAGAATGAAAATCGCCGGACTCTTCAGGGTGGTGAAGGAACGCCGGGCCAGCTCAATAAACAGGATCACCGTGACCCACTGCGCCGCCGGCCCCAGCGTGCCGCCCGCCAGCAGGCCCAGGTACATCGATCCCGGCATCATCACCAGCCCGATGAACAGGCAGCCGACGACAGAGCGGAAATCGAAGCCATCGCCGAACGAGCTTGGCGCTTCCAACAGGCCGCGATACTGCGCGATCTCTTTATCTTCAAGGCGTGTCATAGATCAACGGTGAGCTATCCGCTTTCAGCTATCAGCGATCAGTTCCCAGCGCGCGGCGACCCGTGGGGAGTGTTCCGCGTTTCGCCCCCGACCTTCCACCGCCAAGATCCCGCGCCGACCCCAAAACCTATAACCTAAACCCTCATCCCGCTGAACATCGCCTCCGAACGGGCCACATAACGCCCCGCCACATCCGAGGTCAGCGCCCGCCACAACAAAAATTGTTTTCGTACCTCCACCAGGAAGGGGCGGTTAAAGCGCAGCCACGCCGCCGGTGTTCCCGCCTCGCGCTCCAGCGTCAGTTTCACCTCAAACACGTTCGACTGGCTCGTGGGATGAATGGCCAGACGGAAACCCTGCATGACACCCCGGTCATATGGAGCCAGCCATATGCGGCACGATAAGCCCCGTACGCCGTTTTCGACAAAGGCCGCGATATTGGCGGCACTGAAGCGGCCGAGGCCAGTCTGGGTCGTGGTGGTGAAAAATTCTTCGAGAAAGGCGCATACGCCATGGGCGGCCAAAGCGTTAACGGTAAACGGCAGGTCCAGTTCCAGCCGATCCCCCCGCGGCGGCGGCAATTTCCAGGTACGCTGCAGCGACGGCGCCGCGACGCGCGAAGCCATCCGCGCCGGCCACAGTGTTGAAAGCATTACCAAGCCCAGCACCAGTCCCATCGTGGTGATGGCCGACAACGATGAATAATTCACCCGCACCCCCGGCAGGAGGTGGGTATGCTCCAGCAGCGTCGCAACGGCCTGGCCGGCAATGTAGCCGAATACCACGCCCAGCGTGCCCAAGGCCGCCGCCTCGGCCAGAAACAGGGCGCCGACATGCCCGGGCGCCAGCCCCAGGGCGGTATAGGTGTGAATTTCGTGGCGACGTTCCGCGACCGCACCGAGCATCGTGTTCAAAACAATCAGGGCGGCAATAAACAGCGGCGCCAGCACATTGGACAAATGGGTCAGGGCTGCACCGGACGCGGCGTTATAGGACCACACCTGGCGCCCATTCGATACCAGCACCGCAAACGCGGATCGTCGCGCCAATCGGCGCGCCGCCTGCTCCAGCGACGCCGCGGTTGCCTCCGCCGGACGGATCAGAATGCTGGTTAAAACTCCCCCCAGCCGCCGGACCAGCCGCGCCGGCACAATCGCCACCTGGGCCGCATTCAAATAGGTTAAGTTCGGTTCCGGCAGCGCCGCGAGTTCCCGCGGCGAAAGGTTGGGGGAGGGTTGTGGTTGCGCCGCGCTGGCGGCGGCGTCCACCGGCCAAAACGATTCGCCGGTGATTTGCCGCAGCGGAAAATCGTGTGTGGGAAAAAATCCGGCGATGCGCAACGTAACCCCCAGTATTCGGACCCGCTCGCCACGTTCCAAGGGATGACCGCGCAGAGACGCCGGCAGCCAGCAGGCCGGCTGGCCCGTTTGCGAGCGCCCCCACCCGGGCAACGCCCGCGCCAGCTGGGCCTTACCCCCGGCCACAAAATCCTTCTCCCGGACCGACAGTCCCAGCAGGGCGTTAACCTTGGGTCGCGCCAGCACGGCGTCCCCGCGACCCACGGGAGCAATCGGTAGTTGCCACGTGGCTTGGGAATTCTCAGAAACGTACCAATAACGCGGCGCCACCGTGCCACCGGGACCGGCCACCTGGCGGGCCAGGCTCAGGGCCGCCCGCGGCAAAGGCGCCCACCCGCGCTGCCGCAGCAGAATCGCCTGCGGAGGCCGGGCCGGGGCGTTCGGCTCGACGGTTGGAATGATCGCCGTGCCCTCTTTAACGCTGGTGAAACACAGCAGGGTGAACGTAATCAGCACCAGCGTGGTTAACGTCAGGGCCGTGCGCAAGCCGCGGCGGCGCAGGTTGGAAAGTCCCAGGCGCAAGGCCGCGCCGGCCAGGGCGCTGCGCTTAAGATTGGCGCTGTGAGTCGCCCCGGCCTGGCTGCGCAGGCGGGAGAGTTCCTCTTCAAACTTACCCCAGAGAATATGGATAACGATGGCCGAAAGCAAAAGGATCAAGAACGCCAGCAAAATCATCAGCGGCGCCTTGGTGATGCGGAACGCCGGATGAAAGGAGGCCAGCAGCGCCGTCATCACCGCGAAGATGGCGGCGAATCCACCGATTTGCCGGTACACATTCGGCGAGCCGATCAGCAGTCGTTCCAGAAAATAGCTGAACGGAATCAGGCCCAAAAGCAGAAATATCGCCGCGTCCACTAACCCGTTGGATTGCCTGATCAGCCGATGATACGCCTGCGCCTGATCGCTCCAAGCCGCGGCCGCGGCGCCCAGCCAACGCTGGTAAAGGCGGCGCCGTCGGGCCTTCGCGGCCCCAGCCAGGTAGCAGGTGCTGGCCCGCATCAGTCGGGTGATCTTAGCGCTGACCACGCCATAGTGTGCCAGCACCTGGCGGCGCTGCGCGTCCAGGTAATGCATATCCCAAACGCCCCGCCAAACCAGCGGTCCCAAGCGGCGGCGTGATCGGCGGCCAAATCCCGTGCCCAGCGGGTGCGCGGCGCTGGCGTTAAGCAAAACCATGTCGTTGGCGATCGGCCCGCGCGACAGCAGAATCTGCCAGCGCAGATCCGGCGGTACGAAGGCCACCGCCACCGGACCGCTGCAGTACGTTGTGTAATAGCGCGCTTCCCCTTGGCGCGCCGCGTCGAGCACTTCCACGTGATTCATGTACGCCAGGTAACGCGGGTTGAAAAGTCCGAACAGGCTGATTGGATCGGCGCGAAATACCAACTCGCGCTGCAGATTGGCCCGGAAGGGATCGTAAAAATAGTTCTTGCCCGCTTCATTCCCTTGGCCCGCGAGCACTCGTTTCGGCCGCCCATCGGCTTTAAAGTTCATCGCCTGCATCTGGTAAAACAAACCCCACGCGCCGTTGGGGCGCAGCAAACGCCGAAAGTTTACCCCGCCGTCCCGGCCCGTGAACCGCCATTCGCTCCGCCATGTGCCCTCCAGCGGCGGTAAACCGCCGTTGGTCAGGTGTACGCCGATCAGATAATGCGGCGCCGGCAGATTGGGAACCGTTTCACCGAAACCAAACCGCATGAGCGCGATCGGCTGATCATCGGTCCTATCGCTGGATTGAATTCGCCCGTTGAACTCGGGATCATCGAGCGCTCCGACCAACTGGCGCTGTGGCGATCCGAGCAGCAGCCGGCGGAGCATGCGCACTTGCGCCGCCACGTGGCGCCAGTTAATACGATCCGGGCTGTCATACGGCGTATCGATCAGCCCGCTGGCGTCCCGAATAGTGGCAAAGGTTGCGGCCGGTACGCCGCGCCACAGACTATAGTCCGAGGAAAATCCCATGGGAATAGGAAAATAATCCGCCAGCGCCCGCACCGATTGCAGCGTACGGGCGTCGAAGGGGTCTTCCTGCGGCGGATCCTGCCCGGCGTAAATCCGACGCCAGCCGCGGTCATACCGGCGACCAAACAGACGGGCGAACTGTGCCATCTGGTCATTGTCACTGATGGGCAGATAAGCGGAGCGGGCGAAAAGCCCAAATCGCCTGCCTCCCCCAGTCAGGTGCACGTCCAGATAAATCTCCGGGGGTAACGGTGCCGGTCCCAAGGCTTGCCGTATCCGCAGCCATTGTCTCGCCCGGTCGGCTTTCGCCTGGGTCAGTCGTAGTTGTTCCCGCCAGGCCGGCGCCAGCCGGCGCAACGCACCCCGAATGATCGGGCCGGCATGCCGCAATCGTGCCGGCGAATCTAAACCGTTGCGCGCCACCATCAACTGGAGTTTCCTGGCCCACAGAATGGCCACGCTTCTGGCGCCGCTTCCAGGGTCAGAGTTTCGCGCTGGCGGTGAACGACAGCGATCCACCTTCATAGCCCGGAGCGTAAGCGACGGGTCCCGGCGTCGCGGCAGCACCCCGAACCCGTCGCTTACGCCCCGGGCTTCGAACGGGGCTGGCTCGATGGCGCCACGGGGGCGCAAAACCCCTTCACTGGAACCGGCACCGGCTGTCCGCGCATTGAACCCCGCTTCCTGCCGCCGCCACAGCCGGTCGGACACATTCGTCAGCTCGCGCTCCAGTTCGCCTTTTAGAGCGTTACGCAAATGGCGGTGTGACGCCAGGTAGGCGCAGCTCAGCAAACTCCTTGCCCCCCGGCCTCGCCCGGCCAGGCGTTCGATTTCCCGTGTCAGGCGCACCACTCGGTCCAGCTCCCGGCCGCGGCGGGCCAGCACCGCTTGCCAATGCGCCGTCGGCTGGAGCAGCAGACGGAGTAGTTCACGCGTGCCTTGGAAATCCCACGCGTTGCCGGCGGTCAAGGCGATCAGAACATTGTGGCGGACCGCCAGGCCGCGTAAACGCCGCGCCAGTTGTAGCAGCACCGCCGCCGAAAGGTCTTCCGTGGCGCCGGGGGCGCGGCCTAACACATAGCTGGAGGCATCGTAACGCGCGGCCAAAACGATCAGCGGCTGCGTCCAATTCGGTGACCCGCCCGCGCCCGCGGCTCCCGACCGCGCCGGAATAAGACACAAAAGGTTAGCGATGGTTCGCCGCGCCCATCCCG
>JAKCCC010000082.1 GCA_021838985.1 Planctomycetota bacterium | reverse complement strand
CCCACGAGCAGTGCGTGGTAAAGCGGCGCGGGGGCACGGAGACGCGTCGATCGACGATGCGTCGAAACGGGAACGGGCACGGAGAACCGTGGCGTAGAGGCTCGGGGATACCATGACGCCCCATCGCCGCGGTGCACGGAAGCATGGCGCCGCGGAGGTGGCAGTCGCTTGATGGGCAGCGCACGCGAAGCCGCGAAGAGCGCGAAGGACGAATTAGAGAACCCGGGGGCAATGGTTGAAGCGAAGTGAACTCGGCAAGGATTTTAAGGGATCATGAAAAAGGTGTTTTCGCGGCCTTCGCGGCTTCGCGTGAGGAAACGGTCTTTGTTTCACCCCAGTGGATGCGGGCTTACACCGGGTCGTGTGACCCGGGGCCAGCTCCTGCGGGGCGCGTGATAAGAAGGCGCCCTATGGCACGCAATAGTTCAAGGCCTCTCTTCGGTTCCCCTGTGGCGCCGTCGCGCTCTGTAGCGTCGTCGCGCCCTGTAGAGCCGTCGCCCTCGACGGCTGGCCTAAAGATTCTGGTCCCTTTTTTACAGGAGTTTCCCATGGAAGTGCGAAAAGGCCTCAATTCCCATGTAGAGCCGTCGCCCTCGACGGCTGGTGTCCCCGTAGAGCCGACGCCCTCGACGGCTGGCCTAAAGATTCTGGCCCCTTTTTTACAGGAGTTTCCGATGAAAGTGCGAGAAGGTATCAAGCTCGCCGTGGCGAGTCTTCGACTGGCCAGCGTATTGGCCGAGAGCGTGGGGCTGGCGACGGAGAAAGTGATTGCAGGGATGGGCGCCATTTTGAGCGTGGGGCTTACGGCGTTCGTCATCGGGGTCTTTTCCATCGGCGAGGCGCTCGGGGTGCTGACGGGCTTCCAGATGGCATTGGACCCGTGCGGTTTCCGGTCGTGGAAAGCCCGCTTCAAAGCGGCGGCGGCGTTTACCCTGATCGAGCTGCTGGTGGTGATCTCGATCATCGCGATTCTTGTTTCAATCCTGCTGCCAGCGTTGGCCAAAGCCCGGGAACTGGCCAACCGGGCGGTGTGCATGGCCAATATCCGCGGGATCATCCAGTCGATGCTGACGTATGCTCAAAGCAGTGACGGAATGTTCCCGGCGGTCAGCTCCCAGGCGGGGATAACGCAGTTTGCCGAGGCCGACAACGTCTTGCGGCCGAGAAACCCGGCCGGCACCAGCCTGTTCGACGAATACGTACCCCCCAGCGCCCAGGCGGCGGTGCAGGTGTGGTATGAGAATCCCTACTGGGGCAAGCCGGCGCCGGCCATCAGCATGTGGCTTCTGGTTCTGCAGGGCTACAGCACTCCGGCAAGTTTTGTGTGCCCATCCGATGACATCGTCCAGGGGCCGTCGCTGGAATATTACAACAACGGGAGCCAGTCCTACTATTTCATAAGCTTTACCGACCCCACCCAGCTACCCAACCTACGCTACGCCACCGACGGCTACGGTCTAAGCTATTCGGTCGCTTTCCCGTGGCCGTGGCAGAACGGTTCGCTTGGCGCCAGCCCCGGCCAGTGGTGGACCACCACCGGCGCCAATACCGAAGTCCCTCTGGTCAGCGACATGGCGCCACTTGATGATTCCACCAGCACTTACGCAACGGGTGTCTTTGAGCGCATCACCACCACGTTGCCCACAGCCAATACCTACGGCCCCTACATCTACAATTCCGGCAATCATGCCGGTGACGGCCAGAACGTGGGGTTCGGTGACGGGCACGTGACGTGGGAAATTTCCCCTTACGTGGGCCAGAACGGTGACAATATTTTCACGTGGCATAGCGGGCTTGGGGTGGTCAACGGAACCACGGACACCAGCCAGGTGGGTATGACGAACGCCGCAACTTCGCCCGGCCCATCGCCGCCCGGCGCGGCCACCTACAGCATGAACGCCCCGGAACTGCAAACCTTGGCCGCTCCTTTTGACACTTGCATGGCACCCGTGCGGACGGTGAACGCCAACATCACCCAGCAGGGTTACAGCGCGGACGTGTGGTGAAGTGCGGGGAGAAGGTGACATCCGCCTTCCTGGCGTTGGGAAGGTGACTCCGGAAAGGCGATTGCCGTCGAGGGCGCCGGGCCTGGCGCGGAGGCAAGTGTGGAGGCCACCTTTGCCTTCGCCGAGCGGAAGCCCGGTGCTTGAGCTGCGACATTCGGGGCCGGATGCGGTTGATCGAAAATCGGAAATCAAAGTTCGAAGATCCGAACCCCCGCGCTCAGGCTCGGGGCGATGAAATACAGGTGCTCGTGTGAGGAGGCTGGCGATGGCTGAACGTGGAATGCGGCGTCGGACGTTTTTGAAGGCTTCGGTTTTGGCCGGTGGCGCGACGTTGGGCCGGGGCGCCGTGCGGCTGGCCCGTGCCGCCGCGCCGCGGCGGCTTTCGATTCTGTTCTGCTCGCCGCAGGGATTGGGCGCGGGCTGGATTGACTTGGAGTATCTGCAAGAATTGCACGCCCAGGGCTTCGAGGTGGATTACACCAACCATCTCGGCGAGATCACTGGGCCGCGTATCCGGCAATACAACGTGCTGGTGTTATACATAACGCCGGACAGTTATGCGGTCACGTTGGAAAACCAACCGTCATCCCCGGCGCGCGTGCGAAACTTTGTCCAGCTGATCGATCGCTATGTGGCGGCCGGCGGCGGGGTGTTCCTGATGCCGATGGAACAGAACATGGTTCGGCAAAAGCTGGCGGGCTTAACCGGTCCGTGGGGCGCCCGGCTGCCGCTGGAAACCATTGTGGAAACCGATCCGACCAAGCAAGGCTATCTACTCCACGCCCCGAATGTGCCGCTGGCCTACACGGATCAGATCCCGCACTCCCCGGTGAGCGAAGGCATCCGGGGCATTTGGTATCCGACGTCCCCGCACTATTACGCCGCGGATACGGGGCCGATCGTGGTGGATGGCAACTGGCAGGTGGTTGTAAGGGCGTCGGCGACGGCGCACTCGCAGCCGGAGGATTTAAAGAAGCTCAGCCAATATGAATTGCCGCCGCATGCGTTTGCGCGGCCGGCGCCCGTGTCATCGCCAGCGTGGTTGGCGATACGCCCATATCAGGCGGGGCGGATCGCGTTGGTGAATCAATGGCCGCAGTATTCGGTCGGTTCGGGGGTGAAATGGATATTTGATCGGCAGGTGCTCACGCGGGGCTTTGGCGGCAAGCCAAGCGATTTTGGGCGGCTGCTGGAGAATATCTGGCGGTGGCTGGCGGAACCCTCGCTGAAACACAAGTCGGTGGGCGGCTATGTGACCGGCCGCGAAACACTGGTGGCGCCCAATCTGCTGCCGGCTGCCCGTAAGCCATACGAATATGGCCAAGCGTACTGGCAAGCCAAGCTGGCGCAGTGGCATCAACCGCCGCGTTTTGCGCCAGTCTTTCGCGGCCTCATCGGTGCGAAAACCGCCTACAGTTCCGGTTCTGGAACGGTCGCGCAATATGCGCAAGCGGCGAAAAAGGCGGATTTGCAATTCATCGTGTTCCTGGAGGATTTCGACCAACTCACGCGCGAAAAGTGGGCCCGGCTCAAAGCGGACTGCCAACGACTCTCAGACGATGGCATCACCCTGCTGCCCGGTTACACCATCGACGCCAATACCGGCGACCATATGTTTTTCTTTGGACCCGTGGCCGAAGGCAATGATCCCTGGCCGCCGGCACAAGTACTTACCGGGCCGAATAAAACGCTGCTGGACTTACAACCGCGGAATAAAGATGGCCAGTTCACCGGCTACAACGGGCCCTCGTTCAACTGGATGCTCTACTCATGGGACGAGGTTAAAGGCAACCACGGTTACTATCATTTCTCCGGCCATTCCCAGCTGATGCGCATCTCGGATTTGCGGGTCTATGCGATGGCGGCGATCCAATATTACCGGAACGGCCGTCTGGTGGAGGATAATACGGCGGATTATCTGACCTGCGCCGCATGCACCATTCCACCGGCGCCGGTTTCCTTCAACGAGGTCCGTTCGCCGGCGGAACTGGAACGGGAGGTGGCACGTGGGCACGCCCTTACCTACGTCCAGGCGCCGTGGTATGTGCCTAAACCCTCGGTTCGGAAAATTTTTTATTATGGTCTCTGGTGGGCCGATCAGTACACCTCCTACAATACGTTTCCCTCGGACGGCCCCATCATTCACGCGTGGCCGGAAACGTACCGCGTCTGGACGCTGGGAGCGGAGGAATTCGTCACCCTGCCGAACATAATGGTGTCGCGCCTCGAAGTAAGCGCTGCGGCGGGACTGAAAGAAATTGCCCTTTACAACGGCCCGGAATTGTTCCGCCGCTTTCTACCGAATGGCGCGAAAACCTTCAGCCAAACCTTGGTCTTGAACGCCAGCAACCAGCGCGACTTGGTGCTGATCGCCACGGATGGGAAAGGCGGCAAAGCGATCAGCTTCGCGCGTCGCTGTTGGAAGGACGGTACGCTGGCGCCGGCATTTTGCTCCGATCACGTCAATTCCTACAGCGAATACATTGTGTTTGCCCACGGGCCGAATCCCATGGTCGTCACCCGGGCGGAGCCGTTGCCACAGGACATTGCGGGAGTTACCTGGGATGGCGGCCCGCCGCCGTCGATCCCGCTGGTGGCCTTCGGCGAGAGTCGGCCGACGCTGGTGACGGACCAGGGCCAGGAAGTGGGCAGCCGGTTCGAGAACACGCCGCTGTTAGATTATGCCGATGAGGGCTCGGCGGGGTTGGCTTCGCGGCAGGATCGGGTATTTGCCGACAGCGTGCTGCAGGTGCTGAATCCCTGGAACACTTTTGGCCCGTTGGCGGGGCCGGGGAAGTTGATGGAGTTTACCCTGCGGTATTGGGAATGCCTGCCGCCGACAGTGGGCGTGCCTCAGACCGGTTGGGCGGCGCCGGGGGTGCGCGAAGGGATCAACGCCTGCCTGTTCCGTTCGGAGGTTCGCTTCAAGCGGGACTATACGGTCCAGCAATTGACGCTGCTGCAAAATGATTATTGGCTTTCCCCGGGCGTCAAGCCGGTGCGGTTGGTGCTGGGGAAAGCCCCGGATGTGGTGCGGCAGGAGGTGCATTATTTTCCGGGCGCGCAAAGTCCGAGCGGCCTGTTCCATCTGGCGCCGGGCGACTGGTTTGCCTTGTACAGTCCCCAGACGGCCTGCAGCCATATCTTCGTGGTCCGGCAGCAGCCGGTTCAACTGCGGGCGGAGTATCCCCTGATAACCATCGCGGCCGATATGGCTGGTAAGCGGGTCCAGGCCGGCGAGCGTTATAGCTTTGAGTTATTCTCGCTGGGGGTGCCGGTGAACATCGGATTGAAAAACCAAACGGACGTCACGCGGCTGCTGGCTTATCTGCACCAGCCGGAGGGGATGAAAGTGCTGCGTGGCCAGCGGGTGGCTTCACCGGGCTTCATCGAATGCGCCGCGGCGGATGGGGCGGTGGAAGTGCTGGCGCCCAAGCCCTCCTGGAAAACCAACCTGACGCTGCCGCTGCGGGTTAGAGGCTTGCATCGCCGGTGGAGCGCCGGATTGTTCCAGAAGAACGGTTACGTGTTGGGCCATTACGGTACGGGCGAAAACCGCTACCGCGCCCTGGGCGTGGATCAGCTGGGCTACGCCTACGTGCCGATGTACGTGGATCGGGCTGAGGTCACGCACATGGTGGCGGGTCATCCGGTTATCGCCGACGCGGCGGGTCAAGATTTGTTCATTGGGGTGATGCACCTGCGGGACCAGCCAGCCCAGTGGCGCGTTTCGGTGAATAATCCGACGGACCAGCCGATCACCAGCCTGCTGCATAAAGCCATGGATTTGCCGGGATTTATTTTCCCGGACACAAAAATCACCCTGCAGCCGGGTGAATATCGGGTGGTGGAATCATAGCTTTGCGTTTTGAAGTTCGGAGCCCGGAGCGTCAGCAACAGCTCAGGCGTTGAGTGTCACGCCGCCAACCTGCACGGACCGGTGGGGCGAGGTAGTATACGGAATACTTTCATGCCACAATTTGTTCGCCGCGGTCAAGAGAAGGTTCGCGAAGAATTCGTGCAGGCCCATTGCCAACGGCTGCATCAATGGTATGACGCCCAGGGCGGGTTCGTTTATCCCGGCCAGCAACCCGATAGCCGTGAGCGGCTCTGGGCCTGTACCAGCCTGCTGCAACAAGCCCGGTCGCGCGACCGGCAGTTGGCTGAAGCGATCATCCGTGCCACGCCGATCGACGACAATGGCTTTGAGCCTGTCGCCGCCATCGATCTGCTGATGGCGTATCCCGATCGCCTTTCCCCTGCGGTGCGCGATCATCTGCGCGCTATGTGCCGCAGCCATCTGGCCAGCGCGCTGGAACATCGTTTCGCCGCCGGCGGCAACCACAATTTCAGTTGCATGTATTCCTATTTTCTTGCCTGCGCCGGCCAGACGCTCGATGGCTACCAGTTCGAGGTCGAACATCACCTGATTCCGGAAGTTTATAGCGCCGAACGTCTGCGGCAGATCGGTTTTAACGCCATGCTGCTGGTGGACAGCTACGCCCAACGCGACGCGGTCTTTTCCGAATGGAACTCTCCGACGTATTCGGCGGTTTCACTGATGGCGCTGGCCAAGACCGTGCGGGACAGCCGCGATCCGAAAATTCGCCGTTTCGCCCTGGAAGCGCAGTTGAAGCTCTGGCGGGAGTTGTTGGCGTTGTATCATCCGCGGCTGAATGCGCCCTGTGGTCCGTATAGTCGGGCCTATCGGGTCGATATCCTTGGCCAAGTGTCGCTGCTGCGCGCCCTGTTTTGCTATGTGGGCGTGTCACGGGATCGTTCGATGGTGGCGCTGCTCGATGAAAATCAACCGGGCGTCCACTTCCACCATGGCCGTAATCTGCCTTTCAACTGGGCCAACATCGCCTGGCTGATCAGTTGCGATTATCACCTGCCGACGGACGCCTGGACGGAGTTGCGTCGGCGTCAATTCCCCAAGCGTTTCGCCGCACCCATCGCCTGGGATTGCTTCGGCGCCGTTGATGCCGAAAAGAAACGCTATCTTTCCGTGCAGGGCCAGGCGTTTGCGGCTGGTGCAGGCCAAGTGGTGCAGGTGCAGCATTCGCGCTGGGCTTTGGGCTATCGCACGGCTTCGACATATAGCCACTCCTTTCCCATCCATCTGCATTACGCCATCGCCGCACGACCCGGCCCGATGGCTACGGTGCGCCATGTCACCCTGGGCGTCGGCTTATTGGCTCAGCCCGAGGAATGGGCGCCCGGCGGCCAGGCCGGCCAGGTGGAGGCGGATAATTTCAACCATGGTTTCAGGTTGGCCGTCCAAGAAAATGCCGGCGGCGTGAGATTCAGCGGCGGAGCCATGAACAATCTCGCCGCTTTACCGACGGAAGAAGTTTCCTTTAATAGTTTTATC
>JAKCCC010000081.1 GCA_021838985.1 Planctomycetota bacterium | reverse complement strand
TAATTTCTAACCGGGCCCAGGCCATTTCGAGTGAAATAGTTGCGCGCTCCCGGCCGGCGAGAGCGGTTAGTCGTCCTGGCCTGGAGGTCGGTTGCCCGTGGCGACTAAAGCCGTGCTCCGCCCCCTTCGCTTACGCTCGAGTGCTCTGTCCAGCGGTAAATTTCTGGTTCGCGAAAGAGCCCCGGACGCGCCACCGAACCCGAAGCACCGGCCCTTGGGTCGCCGTAGCGGGTCGCCCGCGGCGACCCGGTGATAGCTTTCGGCCGAGGTACCTGAAAGCTAAGTGGTGACCAAGCCCTGGGCCAAGGGCCGGTCCGATGGCGCACCAGGCGCGCGCCAAACTCCTTCGCTGCAAAAGGGGCTAGGTGTTTTCCCTAACTGCGATCCCCACGCCCCCCCGACCGACAATCAGGCCATTGCCCGATGGCGGTCAGACCAGCATGCCTCTAGAGTACTATTGTTAGTTGCGAATTTACGCAATTACTAATACCGATGCGGGCGCACGCTGGGAGCGCGGGATGGTTTGGAAAATGGGAACTGGAAGGGATGGATCGGACGCCACTGCCGCGACTCATGGAAAGATGGCCCGGCCTAACGCCTGTGGAAGGAATCGTGAAATTATTCACACGTTAATGTTTTAGGAGAATCCCATGACCCCCGAACAATTGGCGACTCTAAGCGCCGCCAAAGTAATTGACGCCCGCGGCACCGCGTGTCCTGGCCCATTGCTGGAAGCCAAAAAGGGTATTGGTGCAGTAAAAATTGGCCAGATCATTGAAGTGAAATCGAACGATGTTGGATCCCGGAAGGACCTTGCCGCCTGGGCCGGCAAGGTCGGGCACGAATTTCTCGGCTTTTTGGAAGCGGACGGCCATGATCGTCTATTCGTCTGCCGGAAGAAATAAGGCCGGTTAAGTTCAAGGTGTAACTTTTCCGCATGGAGCGGAGAAGTTGGGAGCTGCAAGCGAAGCGTTGGACATCGGAATTCGTTGCGCCGCTTCTAACTTCCAGCTCCTAAATGCTTCCGGCGAAGCCGGTTGGGGTGTGCTATGGCGGCTGGGTTTGTACCCAAAATACTGGTTCTGGCTACGGAGCGCTGCGCCTATCCGGGTGCGGATGCCGTGGGCAAGGCGCATCAGGAATACGGCTCGAATGTGTACGTGTTCCGCGTGCCATCACCGGTGCTGTTCCCCGAGGATTTTTACCTAGGCAGTTTCGCCCGGGGTATTGACGGCATCTTGATCGCTGCGTGCGGTTCCGACTGTCCGTATCGCGGCGCTTACGATCGCTTGGCAAAACGCATCGATGCGCTGACCGCCCGGATGAGAAAAGGGGGGCTGGAAATTGAGCGCATTCGCATCACCGCCATCTGCACGGTGTGCATCAAGGCGTATCTGAAAGAAGTTGACGAACTGAACGCCAAACTGCTCAAGATCGGGCCGGTCAATCGCGCCAAGGCCCGGCTGTTGCAGGAGCAGGCCCGGGACGAGTTACGGAGCTTAGCCGCCGCGGTGGCGGCGTGATTCCGGACGGTAGAAAGGTTGAGCCACATGATCGCGTTGGGTAAGCCCGATCGGCAAACCGATGTGCTGGTGGTTGGGGGTGGTATCAGCGGCCTGCAAACCGCTCTGGACCTGGCGGACCAGGGTTACCAGGTAACCGTCGTGGAGCGGCAGCCGAGCATTGGTGGGCGCATGATCGCCCTTAGCAAGGTGTTTCCGACGCTGGACTGCGCCAGTTGTATCACCACGCCACGCATGTCCGCGGCGGCCCATCATTCCGGGATTGATTTGCTGACTTATACCGAAGTCGATTCCATTCTCCCCGAAGGTGCGGGGCACCGGGTGCTGGTCACCCACAAGCCAACGTATGTGGACAGGGATAAGTGCATTGGCTGCCGGTTGTGCGAATACGCCTGCGATGCGGAATACCCGGATCCCTTCGAGCAGGGTATCGCCCCTATCCGGGCGATTGCCGTACCTTTTACCACGGCTATTCCGCAGAAGGCGATTCTGAACGCCGAATATTGCATGACCTGCGGTTCTTGCGCCCGGGTCTGTCCGACGGATGCGATTGATTACGACCAGCAGCCGGTGCGGGAAAGTATCCAGGCCGGGGCGGTGGTGATTGCTTCGGGTTACGCCCTCAACGCCCTGACCGCCAAGCCGCAATACAACGCCCAACGCAGCGGGAACATCATCTCGCCGCTGACCATGGAGCGGCTGCTGGCGCCCCACGCTCCGCATGGCCGTGTGTTGCGGCCCTCGGACGGCAAGATTCCCGGTTCCATCGCCTTCGTGCAGTGCGCCGGTTCGCGGGATGAAACTGTCGGAGTGGCCTATTGTTCGCGGGTTTGCTGCATGTATGCGATCAAGCAGGCCATGCTGCTCTCCGGAGCGTTGCCCATCGCCGACATCACTATCTATTACATGGATATCCGCGCCTTTGGCAAGGGCTACGAACAGTTTTATCAGAACGCCAAAGCCATGGGTATCAACTTTGTGCGCGGTAAAGTGGCGCGGATCGAGCCGGTGGACTCGGACGATCTGCTGGTGCACGTGGAGGTGACGGAAGAAGCGGCGGGGGCGATGCAGAAACGCCGCCATGATCTGGTGGTGCTGGCGCAGGGGATGATTCCACAATGGAATCCTTCCGTCGCGTCGCCCGTGCGCCTGGGCGGCGATGGCTTTGTGGCCACGCCCGATGCCACCTCGCCCGCCTCGACCCATGTGCCCGGTATATTTGTCGCGGGAACAGCGGCGGGTCCGAAGGATATCGTGGACAGCATTGCTGAGGCCGGCGCCGCGGCGATGGAAGTGAGCCGTTATTTGTACCAGCACGCCGCCAAGGCTGGGGGGCCGGGTACCGCTCCGGCACCGCGCCGGGTCGCGCTGAAATTGGCAGCCACCGGGAGTTGAACATGAACGATAAAACCGCCTCTGGCTCTGGTCCCGCCAATCCATCCGCTGAGGCTTTGCGCATCGGCGTATACATCTGTCGTTGCGGCGGAAATATTTCCGACGTGGTGGACGTCGAGCGGGTGGCCGAAGTTTGCCGGCATCTGCCCGGCGTGGTTACGGCCAATGTGCATACCTTCATGTGCTCGGATCCTGGGCAAAAAAATATCAGTGAGGACATCCGTAATGAAAAGCTCAATCGCGTGGTCGTTGCGTCGTGCTCCCCGTTTCTGCACGAACTTACCTTCCGCGGGGCGGTCCAGCGCGGGGGGCTTAATCCGTATCTGTACGAACATGCCAATATCCGGGAACAGTGCTCGTGGTCGCATAAGCATGATCCGCAAGGCGCCACAGCGAAGGCGATCCGCCTGATTGCCGCCGCCGTGGGCAAGCTGCGCTATGCGGAGCCGCTGGATCAGATTCGACTGCCCAATCAGCGCCAGGCGCTGGTGGTCGGTGGCGGCGTCGCGGGGATGAAAGCCGCCGCCGACCTGGCCGGACGCGGCATCCCGGTGCTGTTGGTGGAGCAGTCCGAACGCTTAGGTGGACAGGTTAATCGCTGGAACCGTGTGTTTCCGACGGAGCAACCCGCCGCGGAATTGCTCGGAGCGTTGCGCAAGCAGGTGGAGGGCCATCCCCGCATTGAGATCCTGCTGCGCAGCCGCGTCACGAAAATCAGCGGATTTATCGGTAATTTCCAAGTGACCGTTGAGGGCCAGATCGGCCCCGCCGGCCGCCGTACCGAGGTCGCCGTTACCGTCGGGGCGCTGGTTATGGCGACCGGATTTTTACCTTACGCTCCGCGGGACGGAGAATACGCCTACCATCGGCACCCGGCGGTTTTGACGACGCCGGAATTCCTGGAGCTGCTGCGCCACGCCCCGGACGCAGCTACCCTGCAATTCCAGGGCCGGCCGGTTCGATCCATCGCTTTCATCCATTGTGTCGGCAGCCGGCAGGTCGACGGCGTACAGGAGCCGCAGGCGGACGGCAAAATCAACAATTATTGTTCGCGCGTCTGCTGCACCACCGTGCTGCAGCAGGCGCTGGCGGTGCGGCAGCGTTTTCCGGAAACCGAGGTCTTCGATCTGCACCAGGACATTCGCACCTATGGGCGCGGCCATGAAGATTATTATATCCAGGCTTCCCAGGCGGGCGTGATCTTTTTTCGCTACCATGGTGATGAAATACCGACCGTAGCGCCCCGCACAGATGCGCCCGCCGGCGCGCCGCCGCTGCGTCTGACGTTCAAAGATTATCTGACTTGGGGTGAAGAGTTAACCCTCGACGTAGACATGCTGGTCCTGGCGGTTGGCATGACCGCCGGCACCTGCCAGAGCCTGGTGGAACAACTCAAACTGCCGTGCGGGGAAGACCGCTTTCTGCAGGAGATCCATCCCAAATTGCGGCCGGTGGAAATCTCCGTCAACGGCGTGCTCCTGGCTGGTGCGGTGCAGGGACCAATGAATATCCGGGAAACTCTGGCGGCGGCGGGGGCGGCGGCGGTGAAGGCTGCGGCCATTCTGGCCAAAGAGCAGGTGGAATTAAACCCCTATGTGGCGCAGGTGGACGCGGATTTGTGCGAAGGCACCGGGCAGTGTGTGGAGCAATGTGAATATGACGGAGCCTTACGCCTGGTCCAAGTGACCAACGGTGACGGCAAGGCGCGGCAGCGGGCCGAGGTTAATCCGGGCTTATGCGTAGGTTGCGGGGCCTGCGTGGCGGTGTGTCCAGCGCGGGCGATCAATCTGAACGGTTGGCGCCTGGACCAATATGAAGCCATGGTGGATGGGCTGGTGGCGGAGGCGCCCGCACTGGCCGCCGCCACGGCGTGAGCGCGCCGGAGCAGTAGAGCCGACGCCCTCGTCGGTTGATCGTCGTAGGCTGGTGCTCCTGCTCGATCCGAGGCGGCATGAGGCGCAGCATCAGCAGTGAGCTGGCGGAATTTACTTTCGGAGCAGTCCTCTATGGCCACGAAAACTAAACCCTTGACGGCCGAACAAAAGCAGGCCTTAGCCCGAATGCGGCAGCGCCTCGGCGGTTTGAACGAAAACAAACTTAAGCGGCACAAGGATTTGCTGGCGATTCGCAAGGCCATTCGCGGCGCCTTGCTCCGGGGGCCGCTGACGGTGCCGGCGCTGGCGCAGGTTCTGGACCGGCCGGTGCAGGAAGTTTTCTGGCATTTAACCGGCATGCGCCGGTACGCCTTGGTGCGCGACGCCGGCGAAGCCGACGGCTATGTCCTGTACGCGCTGAACACGGAACCGGCTGCAAAATAACCACGAGGTGCAATATGGCTCACAGCGTTAGCTCCAAACTTATCCGGCGCATCCAGGCGTATGGTGCGTTTGATGTCTCCGCCTGCTTTAACTGCGGTAATTGCACCGCGGTATGTCCGCTGGCCCAGGACCGGGGCGGGTTTCCACGTCGCCTGATCCGCCTCGGGCAGGTGGGGATGAAAAAGGCCTTGCTGGCGGATGAAGACCTGTGGATGTGCTTCGGTTGTGGGGAATGCAGCAAAACCTGCCCCCGCCAGGCGGATCCGGCGCAATATCTCGGCGCGGCACGACGCTACGTCACGTCCTGCTATGATTTCACCGGAATTTCCCGTTTGATGCTCGGTTCCGCCTGGGGACAGTTGCTCGGTTTTCTCGTGCTCTCAGCGTTGTTTACGCTGTTGTTGCTGCACGGCGGCGGCATTATCGACCCCAAGGCGATCCACGAGCAGGCCTTGTTTAAATTTTTACCTGGCCCTTGGATTCACGCCATTGGGGTGGCGCTTTTTGCGATTATTGCGCTGAGCATGTTGACCGGCGTGGCCTCCATGCTATGGCGCACCTGCGGGCGCCACTTGCGGGAGGCGCCGGGCAGCCTGTCGCTGGCGGCCTTGCCGGCGGCTTTGGCTGCGTCCATCGGCGACGCCCTGGCCCACCAGACTCACCGCCGGTGCGATGCGGATCAGCCCGAAGTGCCCTGGTTCCGCCGTCCTTGGTTGATCCACGCCGCCATCGTGTGGGGTTTTCTGGGCATGCTGGCCGCCACCAGCTTGGACTTTCTGTTCAAACCGATTGGGAGCAATGTGCCGCCGTGGTACCCCATGCGGATACTGGGAACCATCAGCGGGCTGGTTTGCCTCTACGGTTTGACCATGGCCATGGTCCGGCGCCTGCGTGCGGTGGAAACACCGTACCGCTCCAGTGGCTTTGCGGACTGGTTTTTCCTGTTGCTGTTAACCGCCACGGTGGGCACGGGGCTGGCCACGGAAGTGGTGGTCTACCTGCCTACAGGGTCGGTGGTTGGGCCGCTCATTTTTCTGGCTCACGTGGTATTGGCGATGGATTTGATTGTGCTGTTGCCGTTGAGTAAATTCGCCCATGCGGTTTACCGGCCGTTGGCGATGTGTATTCACCGCTGGGCCACCGCCCCGGTGGCGCAGCCGGCGGCCCAGCCCGCGGCGATATGAGGAAAAACCGGAGCGCGGTAGAACCCCCGGTGGTAATCCTGGCGGCCATCGGAATGGGTCTGCGATGTCCAACGGACCTGCGATTTCCGAGATGGTATTCTTACATAAGGAAAACCACAATGACAGCCGTGGCAACCCAACCCGACCTGCGGGAGGTGGTGGAAAAACTGACGAGCCGCGTCAACGCCCTGGAAAAGTCGGCGGGCAACGATCGCCTGGCCATCGGGGTGATGCAGGGTGATTTGGACACGACCATCGCGGCCTTCATCATCGCGCTGGGGGCCGTCGCGTACGACATCCAGGTCGATATGTTCTTCACCTTTTGGGCGATTGCCGCGCTGCGCGATCCGAAAAAGTCGCCGAAAAAAGGGCTGCTGGATCGCATGTTCGGCATGATGTTGCCCCGCGGCTCCCGCCGCCTGCCGTTGTCGAAGATGCAGATGATGGGCCTCGGGCCGAAAATGATCCGGACTGTGATGAAAAGCCGTGGCGTCAAGTCGCTCGAGCAACTCATGCAGGAGGCCGGCGAACTGGGCGTGCGCATCCATATCTGCGAAATGTCCATGAACGTCATGGGCCTGAAGCCGGCGGAGATGCTCAACTATCCCAACCTGGATTATGTTGGCGTCGGCACGTTTATCAACCTGATCAGCGAATCCAAGCAGGTGATTTTCCTATGACCTCTTAGTGAAATCGCCGTAGATCGATCGGGTAGTTCGTCCGTTTCGCAGGGAACGGGGAAGTGCTAGGATAAAGAGGGACGCGGGTGATTCGGGGTGGCTGCACTTTGGTTGCGATGAACGTAGAGGCATCTACCGGCAACCGGTAAGCCGCTGGAGTCCGGTGGAATAAAGACCGCGGTCCAATGGTTCTGCAGCATCGAAGGCTATGGTGACCCTATGCCAGTTGCGGTTCAATCTCCCGTGATCATCACCCGGCTATGCACCGCTTGCGGGCTATGTGTGGACGTGTGCCCTACCAAGGTTCTGGAATTGGTGG
>JAKCCC010000080.1 GCA_021838985.1 Planctomycetota bacterium | reverse complement strand
GGTGGATAGGCCACACTTTACCGGCTGGGGGCGAGCGCCCCTGTGTCGGCTGCATCTGGCGAATTACGCCCGCACCGCGGAAAGGAATCTGGTCGTAACACTGCGCGCCAGTGACGCCATAACGGGAAAGGTGGTATGGGAAGACCGTATCCCGGTTCCGATATTAGGCGGGGATCATGGCCATGACATCGCCTTTACACCCTCGATTAAAAATGGGGTTTTTAATCTGGTGTACTCGGTATCGGGCAAGGGCGGCCCACTACCGAATGCGAGCGGCTCTGTCGTCGTCGCGCGCCTGATGGGCGACGTCAGGAAGAAGCTGGCAAGGCGCGCTGTGCGCCTGTACGTCCGACATTGGGGTTTGTGTGGTGGCGTGATGTGGTTCTATCCCCCAGCGCGCTTCGCCGCCACCGGCGCCGCGTGGCAGCGTTGTTTCGCCAACTGGGCGCCCATGGAGCCGGAGCCGGGTGAGTTCGACTTCGCCGGCGCCGTACACGCCGTTAAAGCAGCCAGGCACGCGGGACTGGGTGTCGTTTACCTGGCCACCCTCTATACCCAACCTCCCTTCTATCACGAGAATCGCGCCTCCTTTGCTTTGGCCTACGGGGGGCTGTTAAAAGGCGCGTCCACCGCCCTGGGGTCGCTGGTTCAATGGTATGAATTGGGCAACGAGGACAACGGGCGCACAAAATACCTTTATACCGAAGTGGGCCGTAATGGTGCTGCGGCGGTGCGCTCGGTTGATCCAATGGCCATGCTCGGCAACTCGGCTACGGCCGGTGTGGATATTGGCTGGCTGGAAATGCAGGCGCGGCGCGGCCTGTTTGCGGACCTGGACGCTATCGTCACCCATCCCTATACTTGGGGCAATCCGCCCGAGACCTTCGGCCTACTGGGGCAACTTGAACGGGTGAACCAGTTTATCGACAAACTGGGTGGCATGAAATTCCAATTCACCACGGAATTCGGTTATACCCAAGATGCCGCCAATCCCGAAGGGGCTTTCGTGGGCCAGCAGCGCCGTGCGCAATGGATTCCGCGCCATTTTGCGATCGCCGCTGCGGCTGGCCTGATACGCGACGGTCTCTATAGCTGGGATGGTGATTTTGGTATCTACAACAACGGAGCGCCATACCCGGCAGCCGCTTCGGTCAACGCTTTCTGTAATTTTACCTATGCCAGTCAGTTTGCCGGCTGGTGGCGGCGCGATCCGACGGTATGGGCGGTTATGTTCGCGCGGGCCGATACCCCGCTATTGATGGCTTGGTCACCTGCTAACCGGGGCACGTTGACGCTTCGCCGCGTTACCAATCGTACACGCGTGTATGACATGTACGGTAATCCGCTTGCGGAAGCCCCCACGGACGATCGGCTAGCCCTGCACCTCACTGGCTCCCCGATCTATGTGACCGGTCTGCCGATAGTCATGCTGCAGCATGCGTTAGCCAATGCGGCCGATCAGTCGCGCCGGCGCTACGCGCGCAACCTGGCGGCTTCGTCCCTCCGCAACATGAATCCTTGGAAGCATCTGGCCCGGCTCGACTCGCCTTCGCTTCATACCCTAGCTGGGGCTCTGGAGGAGTGGCAGCCGTCTGCGCCGACCATTGCTCCCGCCACCCAAGCCGCCGTTGCTCAGACCGTTCGGCGGTTGATTCTGGCGGCACATATCGCGGCACTATCATGCCGCCGGAGCCCCGTGCAATGGGGTGGTATCCACGAATCGGCGTGGAACTCATGGGCCATTCGCTTGGAACATTCCGTCAGGGAAGACAATGTTGATCTACCCGCGGTGCGGTGGGTTCTGGAAAAATGGCGGCAGGTACACGACGAAGCAGCGATGTGCCATCAATTGGGCGATGACCGTCTCGCCGGCCTCCTGGCCGGCCTTGATCCGGTATTCCAACACCTATGTGCTGCACTGGCCGTTCATGGCCCTAAAATTTTCTTTGCCGCCTGGCCCTATCTGTATCAGGGCGGCCAGAAAACACCTTTGGTCGAAGACCTGCGACTCGTGACAGATGAGCCCGTTCCGGTGACCGTGCGGGTGGATTCCTACCTCTCTCACCCCTACCGAGCGACCGTTACCTTAAAGGCTCCCCCGCATTGGCACGTTACGCCCGGAAGTTGGACCGGCAGAATAGCCCCCGAAAGGTCCAGGGTGCTGCCGTTTAAGATCACCGCCGGCACCACTGTTCACCAGCCCATCCTTGCCGTACTGTCCGTTCCCGGCAAGCCGCTGGTGCGCCTGGCGTACAGCAACTTCACGGTTCTTCCGCCGTTACAGGCGTCAACCCGAGTGGTGCCGGGGCCCTTACCGCAAGTTCCGCTGCCGCTGGAAATTACAAACAACGGCGCCCAGCAGAGAAGCGCCACGGTACGGATTATCCAGGAGCCGTCGGGCCGGCCGCTGGTTGCGGTGGCCGCAGGCAACCTTGAACCCGGTGAACGCCGCACGTTGCAGATTGAACTGCCGCAAAACATACCCGTGCCGGCATTCAACCGATGGCATCTGCAGGCTGAACTTAGCGCCGGTGGCGGCAAACATTATCATTTCCCCCTGACGGTGGACTTTTCTGGCGCAACATACGCCACTCGTGTGCACAGGATCGGAGGTAACTGGATAAATTGGGGGACAGCGGCACCATTGCATCTAAGCCAAGGAGCGTACACCTATGGCAGCTTCGCAAACTGGAGAAAGGGCGACCTGTCCGGCGTCGTCTACACGCTGTGGGACAAGCGCTACCTCTACCTTATGGTCCACGTCCGAAGCAACCAGCCATTCCACCAGGTTCTGAGCGGGTCCGCCGTGTGGCAGCAAGACAGCGTGCAGTTGGCTATCGCTCCGCCGCACGGGCGCCGAGGTTACGTTGAACTCAGCTTGGCGCAAACCTCCCACGGACCGCAGGTCTGGTGTTACAGCACGAACCAGCTGGTTACCGGCGCAAGATTGATTGTAACCGTCAAGCCACACCTGACGATTTATCAGGCCGCAATCCCCTGGTCCGCTATGCCTGCAATTCACCCCGTCGCCGGTGCCCAGTGCCGCTTTGACATCCTATTGAACAAGTACTATCGCGGAACGAGGGCCTACATGGAACGCTACGGGACGACCATTGTCAACGGGCCGTGGAATCCGGAAACAATGGGGTGGCTCAACCTACTTGCGCCAGCGGCGACGGATGCCGCACTGCGCTGACAAAAGGAAAATGGTGGTGGCCGCAAGCGAAATAACACGAAGAACCAGCGGCCAAGGCGACCGGCTGGAAAGCCCTTTCCTGGGTCGAACGTTTACCCAGGATGCGCTGCTGCAAATTGCCATGCCCTTAGATGGCATCGGTGCGGGCTGTAGCTGCCTGAACGGCTGCGGCGGATTTCAGGATTTTTCCATTCACCACCAGCCGACCACGACCGCGCTGCCGGCTGGACGACGCGGCGCTGAAGCGGCCTTCGCCGTTCTGCACGTAGAAGGCGCCCAACCGCTGACGTTGCTCGTAGAGGGGCCGTTGCCCGCAGGTAAAATCTACGATCAAGGTGTGCAGGCCCAAGGCTACGGCGAAAGAGTCCACGATGGATTCCCACGCTTCGAGAACTTGTAGGTTCAGCGCCGCGTATCCATTTGGGGTGGTGCCCCTGACGGACCGCGATATGCCGTTGGCGGTGCGCCTCACCGGTTTTAGCCCGTTTCTCCCCGGCGATGATAAAAACTCGTCGATCCCCTGCGCCGTCTTAGAGTATGAATTGACCAATACCGCCGGCGCCTCGGTCGAATTTGAGTTTTCCTACCACCTAAGCCACCTCGCTCAGGGCGAGGATGCCAAAGGCACCCGCAACGCCGTAATCGCGAACCGGGGCGCAGGCGGTGCGGGAGGTCGCGGTGACCGAACATCCGTGGAGCAAAGCGTTGCGTTGGAAACAGTGGCGGTTTGTCCATTACCAGCGGGAGATGTTCGGCGGGCAGGATGCCGGCGAACTGTACGATATCGAGTCCGACCCCGATGAAACGCGTAACTTTTACACCGATCCTGCGCATCAGCCCGTGGTTCAGGAATGCCGCCGGCTTCTGCTCGAGTGGCTGATCCGGACCACGCGAGTTAAAACCGTTTGGCCGCCTGTAACCGTGGTCGATTTCGGCCGGGCTGCGACTTCACATTGGGACTATGCCCCGGCCGGTGACGGCAAGGAGGCCAACACGGCCGGGGCGGCCCTGCGCTTCAAACGCGGCCAACTTAATTATCTGTGACATGAGCATCAACTTTTTAAATATCGCCCCGACGGTGTTTCTGAAGCGGGCCAATGGGCAGCTTCGGCAGTTACTGCAGGTAACGCTGTGCAACCGTGGCACGCCTTGCGCCGCCACATTATGGGTCGAAGGCCCGGGCCGGCGAGTGGAGCAGCAGTTTGCGTGTATTGCCGCCGGCGAATCGCAACACGATCTGTGGATTGACGAGCTTGAGCGGGCCGACACGCTCACCTTTTTCCTGCGCACCGCCGATGGGGAGACCGACCGACGCCAGTTACCCTGGCGCCCGCCGCGACATTGGACGGTACACGTCGTGCAGCGTTCCCACCACGACGCCGGCTACACCGATTTAGCGTCACATGTGATTCCACAGCATATCCAGTTCCTCGATGCCATCGTGGACATGGCGGCGGCGACGCGCCGGTTTCCCGAGGCGGCGCAGTTCCGGATCACGGTTGAGCAGGTCTGGTCCGTCGATGAATACCTGCGCGCGGCGACGCCGGCCCGGGCTCGCGCCCTGTTGAAATTGCTCCGGTCGGGGCAGGTCGAGGTAACCGGGTGCTTTGGCAATATGACGACGGAATTATGTGGGCATGAAACGCTGGCCCGTTGTCTTTACCACGCCGCCCGACTCAAGCGCCGGCATGGCCTTCAAATCCTCACGGCGGAGCACAACGATATCCCCGGCTTTACCTGGGGGTTCTGCCAGGCGCTCGCCGCGGCGGGGATAGAGTTTCTCTACGGCGGCCTGCCGGATTACTACCGTTGGGGTGGCGACTCAATCCCGTCATTCTGGGACGGACAGGCACTATTTGGATATCAGGATTTGCCGGGAGCATTCTGGTGGGAAGCGCCGGATAAAAGCCGAGTGCTGTTCTGGTATGGCGGCGTATTCGGCGATTGCCACAGTGCTCTGCCCGGGCTGGCGAAGCGGCTGCTGCAGCTGGAGACGCAAGGCTATCCCCACAGCTTGGTCCACTGGCCGGTGCGCGGCGGGGAGCGCGACAATTCCCCTTATATCGAAGGCTACTCCCGCACCATTCGTCAGTGGAATGAGCAATGGGAATATCCCCGCCTGATCAGCAGCACCAATGCGCGGTTTTATCACGACTTTGTCGCGGCCAGCCCCGATCTGCCCGTATGGCGCGGGGATATGCCGGGGCAGGACTATCCGGTAGCCGCGACTTCCACCGCCGCGGCGACCGCGGCCAATCGTCGCAACCACGCCGACGTGCCGATCGCGGAAGCGCTGGCCACGGTCGCGAGCCTGGCCACGGATCTGGCGTATCCCGCTGAACGCATCGCCGCAGCCTACACCGAAACCCTCTGGCATGATGAGCACACCTGGGGTCATCACTTTCCGTGCGGACCGACGGCGCAAACTGCGGAATTGGAAAAGGCGGGGCATGCCTATCGCGCGGCTGCCCTGGCCCATGACGTGGTCAACAAGGCCATGGCACGGCTTGCGGATAGGGTGCGGCTGGAACAGGAAGGTGTTCATCTGGTGGTCTTCAATCCTCGGCCGTGCCTCCGCAGCGACTGGGTAACCGCCCCGTTGCGCGAAATCGACAACTGCGGCAGCGACATGGTGCCGGGACCGGCGCGTGATGGATCGGGCACCATCCTGCGGCCGGCGCTGCTGACCGATCGCTGGCACGTCAATCCGCCCCTGGAGATCGTGGCCGGCAATTTTGACCTGATTGACGTGGAAACCGGCCAGTGCGTACCGTATCAAATCGTCGACCTGGACTCGCCCTTGGCCCCGGATTCCAATGCCGCCCAGCGTCTCGGCCTGGCCGCCGGGGGCCAACGATACGGCTTTTTCGAAGTACCGCTTGGACTGAAACGCGATCTGCGCTTTTGCGCGACGAATGTGCCCGGTCTGGGCTATCGCACCTATCGCCTGGCGCCACGTGGCGAGTGTCCCGTTTTTCCCGCGGCGGTCCGGGCATCCGAAACTACGCTGGAAAACGAATTTTACCGGTTGGAAGTGGACCCCCAAACGGGGTTCCTGGTCCGGTGGTTGGATAAGCAACAGCAGCGTGAACTGGTTGATCCGAAGGCCGCCCATCCCTTTGGCGCCCTGGTGGTGCGTGATCCGACGGGTAACGAATCTGTGCCGGTCTGTCAGGGCGTGTCCTGCGTGTCGAACGGCCCGCTGGTGGCCTCCCTGCGGGTACGCCAGACGGCCAAAGGCCATCCGCAAATTGAGCATACGATCACGCTCGCCACGGGTATGAAGCGGATTGAATGGTCCGTGCACATTTTGAAAGACCCCACGCCATTGTTGGAAGCGGCGTTGGCGTTTCCGTTTGGCATACCCCAGGCCCGCTGGCGTTACGAAGGGCCGCTAAACGTGCACGAGGCGGGCTGCGATTTACTGCCGGGGGCGTTCTCCAACCGTCTGACCGTGCAAAACTGGGCGGCGGCGGTGGGGGAAGATTATTCCGTATTGTGCAGCAGCCTGGATGCGCCGGTGATCAGCGTGGGGCGTTTTTGGCCGAGCCGCGTTTCGCCGGCGCACGCCTGCGTGCGTTCGCGGGATCTGGAGCGTCCACCGCAAACGGCTGAGGAACTGCGGGGCGGGGCGGTTTATTCCTGTATTTTCGCCAATAATTTCGGCACGAATTTCGCGGTTTCACAAAGCGGCCCGGCATTGTTCCGGTACGTGTTCAGCTCCACCGAGGGCGCCGTTGCGGACGCGGAGGCTGCCAGTTTCGGCCAGGCCGCCACCACGCCCCTGCGCGGTATCTTAACGAGCCGGCCGCTGGCTGGGCATTCGGGCCCGCGCGATCTGCCGCCCGCGGCGGAGTTTCTGCGGGTCGAACCGCCCTCCCTACAGCTCTTGGCTTGTAAGCACGCCGAAGATGGGCGGGGTCTTATTCTGCGGCTCTGGAATCCGGGGAAACGCCAGACCTTGGCGCGCCTCGTTATGCCGCGGCTTATCCTGCGCGAGGTTATCGTGGCCAATCTGGTGGAGGAGGACCGCGGGCTGCGGCTGGAACATACTGACCACGAGTTCGAAGTAGCGATGCCTGCGTCGAGCGTGTGGACCATTCGAGTTGTGGGCGAGGCCCATTCATGAACCGGCTTCTGGCCAATAAAGTGGCCCTCGTCACCGGGGCCAGCTCGGGCATCGGCCAGGCCACCGTGCGGCGGTTCGCGCGGGAGGGCGCCACGGTGATCGCCCTGGCCCGCCGCCGCGCGCGGCTGGAGGAACTG
>JAKCCC010000079.1 GCA_021838985.1 Planctomycetota bacterium | reverse complement strand
GCCGGGCGCGTGGCGCTCCGGTTTCCGCACCGGCGGTCGCGGCGGAGATATTCTGCACGACCAAGCGATGGCCACGGGCGATTTGCAGATACTCCAGCCGTTTGGTGCGCACGTTGATTTCAGCGGTCAAACCGGCGCCCTTAAAGGACAGCCGATCGCTGCGCAGCCGCACCGAACCGGCACTGGTTACCAGACCAGTCTGATAATCAAAATGGACCGGTCCGGCGAGCCGGATTTGCAGCTGGCCGGGGCGGCGCGCCGCCCCGGCGCCCGTGAAAGATCTCGTCGGACCTATGGTGATAGTCGGATGACCCGCGAGGGTGCCGCGGCGGGGATAAATCTTTCCGCTCAGCGGTCCGCCGATCTGATCCACCACCATGTCGCCGGTCTGGCCCGTGATGCGCACGGATTGGTCATGGGCGCCATAAAACTGAATTTGCGGATGCACCAACCGGTAACGACCGTGGCCTTCGGGGGTGGCGTGCCGGCAGCGCAGGACGTACAGCAAAATCCCGCGGGCGTTGCGGGTTTCGATGACCAGGTGGGAGGCGCCGACGCCCGTTTGTACCGGGGTTGGAGTCAGGTGTCGGCGCGCTAACGGGGTTCCGGGCGGAAAATATTCGTGGCGCACCCAGTGGAGCACCACCAGCGCAATAAGGAAGCAAATCAGATAGAGAAAAATTTTCTTACGCATCGTTTGGTTCCATAACCGGCGGGTAGGCCTCGTGGGCGCCGCCTGCCGGGTGCGGTGGTCGCGGTCCGCGTTGGGAAAGCCACCACCGGATTATCGTCCGGTGCACACCCTGCGCACCGGGTCCCGGCGTGAGCACCGCCTGCTGATGGGCTGGCCGGTCCACAGGAGCTAAGCCCGCCAGCGGCCTATCAGGTCGCCACGAAATCGCCACGGGCATGCCTTTAGGCGACTCAATAAAGTCCGGCTCGCCCCCGGCGAGGCGACCGGTGCTCAAGCATACCGGGCCAACGCCTGTTCCCAGAGGTTCATGCGCTTGCAGAGCCATTCTATGGCGTCGCGCACGGCGCCGTAGCCACCGGGATATTTGGTCACATACCGCGCCACCGCGCGGACTTCTTCGGCGGCATCGGCCACGGCGATGGGGCACCCGCAGCGCCGCAGCACCGGCAGGTCCGGGAGATCGTCGCCGATGTAAGCCGTTTGCGCGTCGCTGAAGCCCAGTTGTTCCAGCAAGTCGGCATAAATCTCAACCTTGTTGGTGACATTCTGGAAGACATGCTGAATGCCCAGTTCTTCCGCGCGGTGCTGCACGACCAGGCTTTCCTTGCCGGTCAGCAACGCCACCTGGCGATTCAGCCGCCGCCAGATCACCAGGCCCGTGCCGTCGCGCACATGAAAGCGTTTAATCTGCTGGCCGCTGTCGTCGCGAATGATGCCGCCGTCGGTAAGCACGCCGTCGACGTCCAAAACCAACAACTGAATTTCCGGGCTTAACATGGCCGGCGTTTCGCCGCGGGCCGCGGCCGGTTCAAGTTCGTTCACGTGTGTCTTCTCCGTAAGTATGCGTTTTGGGCCGACCAAGACGGTTCCGTCAGGCGCAGGTCGGCTACCCATAAGCCAATCGCATTTGGCGGCTCGCCACGGCTTCTCCAAGCTGCTGACCTTTAAGATTGCGCAAATCAACGGCAGCTCCAAACTGGCGGAACACCGAAAAGAATCCCTCCAACCGGGTTCTCCAGTAGATCATGGCACAGGACATAGGCGCACCTGTACCGGCCTTTTGGCCATTCACCAGGAACTTGAGGCGCGTGTCGTAGAGGAAGCAAACCGCCGTGGCTTGGCCAAAGACATAGTTCTTCCAGTGACTGGTGTTGGTGGCTACAGGGACGAGCGCCAGAACCTCGGATCGATGGTGGGTATGCGCCATGGCACATCGCGCCAACCATTTCTTTTTCTTTATGGACGTACCGTGCCGTTTGTCTATTCCGTAGGGAGGATTGACGTAGATGGTCGGGAAATTCCAGCTCTCCTGCAACCCATCGTGGGTGGGAAGGCAATATTGCGTCCGGGCGCCCACCATCGAGTACGCATTAGAACAAGGATCTAAATCGATGTGTCCGCCAAAGAACTCCCGCACGGCCTGGACGTACTTGGCCGGTGTTCCCCAGTCCTGGCTAAAGGTATTAAGTGTGCGCCCCGCGGTCATGCGCCAATCTCCGGCCGTTTCTTATTTTTCAGAACCGTTAATTCATCTTTGAGAACAGCCAATCCCTTTCCGCGCGGGGCGATGACGTTGAACCAGTTTGCAATCGCGTCCGCGTGATCCGCAAAATAAGATTGTAACGCCGCATCGGCACCCAGTGAAAGCTGAACCTTCGTGAATCGATTGTGTCGTTTCCCGCCCCTGTAACTCGCGATGAAAGCGTCTCTCGCCGCGGCGAAGGCCTTTTTTGCGTCCTTGGCTAATAAATGTTGAGGACTGTCAACAGAAGCGTACGGCATATAGTTTTGTTTCCAGGGACCGGGGCGCAGGGCCCGTGGCCTGTCACGTTATTCCATCAGCCGCAGCGCCAACAAATCCTGCACGTCGATCAAACCGACCGGCTTATCGGTTTCATCGACCACCGGCAATTCGTCGATGCGGTATTGATTGAGGAGCGCCAGGGCCTCGCTGGCCAGGGCATCCCGGCGGATTCGTTTGGGATGGGCTGTCATCACCGCCGCCACCGGCCGATCCAATAAATCAGTGAACTGCAACAGGCGCCGGCGCAGGTCGGCATCGGTAAAAATTCCCGCCAATACTCCCTGCTCGTCGACCAACATTAAGGCTCCGGCGCGGCGGCCGGTAGGTTTGTCGCGGGCCAGCGCGGCGCGGACCGAAAGATTCGCCGGGGCGGTGGCCGCATTTTCTCCCACGCGAAAACTCATCACCTCGCCGACCCGCAGCAGCTTTCGCCCCAGCGCGCCTCCCGGATGAAACGCCGCAAAATCTTCCGCGGAAAATTTCCGCCGGCTCATTACCCCCAGCACTATGGCATCGGCCACCGCATTGATACAGGCCAGGCTGGTGGTCGGCGCCAAACGCAGCGGACAGGCTTCTTCGATGGCTCCCAATTCCACGGCAATGTCCGCCAGTCTGCCCAGACTGGCGCCGCGGCGACTGGTCAGGGCGATGGCCGGTACGCCCAGGCGTTTTAGATGATCCAGCAGGCGGATCAGTTCATCCGTCTCCCCGCCATAGGAAATCAGCAGGGCGATATCGTCCCGGCGCACCCGCCCCAGGTCGCCGTGCAGTGCTTCCACCGGATGCAGAAAGTGTGACGGCGTGCCCGTGCTGGCAAAGCTGGCGCTGATGCGCTGACCGGCCAGGCCGGATTTGCCCACTCCGCTTACCACCACCGCGCCCGGCTTCTCCGAGGCGGTGTGCGCGTAAATGGCGGTGATGGCCGCGGCGATGCTTGCATCCAGCCGGTCGGCAAGCTGCAGCACGCTTTGCGCCTCGGCACGCAGTACCTGCCGGGCCTCGGCCAGAAGTTGCTTGCTATCCACGGAAACCGCGTCTTTCATCATGCCCGCTAACAATAAACGATTCAGCCCAACCTCGCCAGCGGCAGGAGCAACGCCGACGGCTATCGGGACTATCGGGATTTCGATGGGCGCGGGAGCGGCCGCAGGCGTTGGCATTCGAGACACACTTCGCGTAGATTGCCCGTCGGGAAGGGAACCTAGGTCCAGAAAGCGCGCCGCTGGGCGTGAACGCCGCGGCGGCGCTCTTCCTGCTTGACGGCCCACCACAGGAGAATGTGACCATGACCGATTCGATCAAGACAATCGTGCTGGCCTATTCCGGCGGATTGGATACCTCTGTGATTCTGCCTTGGCTAAAGGATCGTTATCCCGGCTGCCGGGTGATCGCGTTTGCCGCGGAGCTTGGCCAGGGCGATGAATTGGCGGGCATCAAAAAGAAAGCCCTGGCCAGCGGCGCCGACAAGTGCGTGGTCATGGACTTGCGGGAGGAATTCGCCCGCGACTATTGTTTTCCCCTGCTTCGCGCCGGGGCCGTTTATGAACATCAGTACCTGTTGGGCACGTCCATCGCCCGGCCGCTCATCGCCCGGCATCAGGTGCAGGTGGCGCATCAGGAAGGGGCCGACGCCGTTGCCCACGGCGCCACCGGCAAAGGCAACGATCAAGTGCGCTTCGAGCTGACCTATATGGCCCTGGGGCCGGAACTGAAGGTGGTGGCGCCCTGGCGTGATCCGCGCTTCGAGCTGCGCAGCCGCGAGGCGGCGGTGGCCTATGCCAGGGAAAAAGGGATACCGATTACACAGACGATCAAAAACATTTATTCGCGCGACCGCAATCTCTGGCACATTTCCCATGAAGGCGCGGACTTGGAGGATCCGGCCAATGAACCCCAGGACGATTTGTGGGTGTTAAGCACGCCTCTAAGCAAGGCGCCGAATAAGCCAGAAATGATCGGCGTGGATTTCGCGGGCGGGCTTCCTGTGGGGGTAAATGGCCGCCGGCTGGCCGCGCACCAGATTATCCAGCAACTTAACGTCGCGGGGGGCCGGCATGCCGTCGGTCAAAGCCACCTGGTGGAAAATCGGCTGGTGGGAATCAAAAGCCGCGGGGCGTATGAGACGCCGGGGGGAACGATTTTGCTGGCCGCCATTCGGGGTCTGGAGTCAATTTGTCTGGAACGTGATCTGCTCCATTACAAGCAACAGTTGGCGCTCAAGTACGCCGAGCTGGTTTATTATGGCCAATGGTTCCATCCGTTGCGCGAGGCACTGGATGCCTTTATGGCGGCGGCCATGCGCTCGGTGACAGGCCGGGTGAAGCTGCGCCTGTTCAAGGGGCACGCCACGGTGGCGTCCGTGGAATCGCCGCAGAGTCTGTATCGCAAGGATTTGGCCAGTTTCACCATGGGCGCCGAATACGACGGCCAGGACGCCAGCGGCTTCATCAAGCTGTTCGGTCTGCCGATGAAGGTGCGGGCGTTGGCGCAAAAGAAGTAATCCATTCCTCCAGCGCGGCGGCGGCGGCCGGCTCGGCCATCTGCCGCGGCGGATGCTTCATCAACGCGGCGGATACCGCCGGAATAGCCCCACCGATGCCCTTGGCCAAGGCCAGTGCCGCGCAGCGAATCGCGTCCACCACCACGCCAGCGCTGTTGGGTGAATCTTCTACGGATAATTTCACGTCTAATTCCATTGGCAAGTCCGCGAAGCCGCGGGCGTTCAGGCGGATATAACAAATTTTGTTGTCCGCCAGAAAAGCCACATAATCCGACGGGCCGATGTGCACGCGCCGCTCGTCGAAGTCCTTCCGAAGCTGGCTGGTGACAGCTTGCGTTTTGCTGATCTTTTTGCTCAGCAACCGGGTACGCTCCAGCATGTTCAGAAAATCGGTATTGCCGCCGAAATTCAGTTGATACGTGGAATCAATGCTCAGGCCGCGGCTTTCGGCCAGAGCCGCCAACTGGCGATGCACGATGGTGGCTCCGAACTGCGATTTGACATCGTCGCCGATCAACGGCAGGCCGGCTGTGGCGAAGCGCTCCTGCCAGCCCCGGTCACTGGCAATGAAGACCGGAATGCAATTGACCATCGCCACGCCCGCGTCCAGGCAGGCTTGGGCGTAAAGCTCTGCCGCCGTCTGGGCGCCCACGGGCAGATAATTCACCAGAATATTGGCGCCGGTGTCGCGCAGCACCCGCACTACCGCAGTGGGCGCGGTTGGCGCCGCCCGGTCATCCACCTCCACGTGCTGGGGTAAAGAGGCATCCCGCAGATGCGCCGTCACGCCGTCACCGAGCGGCCCGGGATGCACCACGGCCCCATCGTCGTCCGGGTCCGGACAGAAAACACGGCTGTTGTTAGGCGGCGCGAAAATCGCCCGGCCCACCGGCAGGCCGATCTTGCGTTTATCCACGTCAAAGGCGCAGGCGAGGTGAATGTCGCCAACGGCTAATCCCCCCAACGTCGGATGCATCAAACCGACGATGGAAGCACTGCGGCGATAATAGGAAATTCCCTGCACCAGCGTGCTGGCGCAATTTCCTACGCCGACCATGGCGATGCGCGGCGATGGAATCATTGACGATCCGCGTTTTCAAGGGCCAGGCAGCTATAAGCGGTCACCAGGTCCCGATGGCCTTCCAGCCAGCGCTTCGCCCATAAATTTTTCCAGGCGCCGCTTTTCAGCTGCAGCGACGCCAATTGCCGATGCAGTTCCGGCCGCCAGTGGTGGCGGATTCCATCCACATCGGTGATGGTTTGGACTCCCAGGGCGTGCAGCGCCCGCCCGAACATGAGGTAGTAATAGAACAATCCCATCCGGCTGCCCCCCGTGCCGGGGTTGGATTTAAGCGTCCAGTGGCCGCGAATCCATCGGATGGCGGCTTTCACCCGGGGATCATTTTTTGTCAGACCACAGTAGACCATGCTTTTAAGGCCGGAATAAGTCATCGTGCCATAGGCGGTCCAACGGTAAGGAAGATCACCGCGGGCGGTGCTGGCGCCGCGCAGCGTATCGTGATTGCCGAAACCACCGCCACCGCCGTTAACCGGCGTGTAGATGAAGCCGCCGTTGTGCATTCCCCTGGCCCAGGGCAGGGGATTGGTTTCGCTGTTTTCCTGGCAGCGGGTCACGAACACCAAGGCCCGCCGCAGGGCCGGGTTGGTCGGTGGAATGCCGCTGTCATGCAGCGCCGCGATGAAAAAAGAGGTATTGGAAAGATCCGGCCGATCATGGCCATAACCCACCCCCCCATACCAGGAGCTGTTTTTCGTAATCACGCGCCCCTGACTGTTCTTTTGGCCGGCCACATGCTGCAACGACATCAGATAGCGCTGGGCGGCGCGGATTTGCGCCTGATAACGGGTCCGCGGCAGAACGGTCAGCATGCTCAGCACAATGCTGGTGTTGTAGTTTTGCAGCATCCCATGCACATAAAAGCCTCCATCCGCCTGGCGCGTGCTTTCGATATAGCTTAGGGCTCGCACGACATGCGGATCATCCGCCGGGTAGCCTGCGCGGATCAGCGCCCGAATCACCAGGGCGGTGACAGCGGGACCGACCTGCGGCATCCAGGCCCCGTGCGGCCCCTGGTGCGAAAGCAAATACCGCAAGCCCCGGGCCAGCACCGGATCGACCCGATAGAGGGGCTTACGTGCCGGCGCGGCCGCGACCACGCCGCCGGCCACCGTCAGTATCATCAAGGAAACGACCTGGGCGACAAGGCGCTTCATCCGATGGTTCATGGTTGCACTCCGATCAAAAACGGGCGAGCGCCCGGGGGCGTTTCGTTCCAGCGCGGCATCAATCAGCGCCGCCGCGCTGACTTATTATATCTGCCTCGGCGATCGATTCACCCTTGGACCCAGGGACGAGGGTTGCAAGCCTGGCTGCGCCGGTGTATAGTGACTTTACACGGGAGAGTAACGCCTGATCTGGGATGCGCTCTTAGGGGGCGGGTTTGCGCCGCAAATGTAA
>JAKCCC010000078.1 GCA_021838985.1 Planctomycetota bacterium | reverse complement strand
GGCGCACCGCTCGAAGTCGCAGCACATTGGCATAATGGCCGCGGTCCAAGCCCTCCGCCAGGCGCAACAGTGCCGCCAGCCGGTCCACGATGGTTCGCTCTGGAGTCCGCAGTTGCATGTAAGCCGCATGGCTTTTCTTGGGGCTGCTGCGGCGATGATAACGGGCGACATTGGCGATGAGTTCCAGCTCCAGCGGGGAGAACCCCTCCAGATCGCCGTTCTTAATCAGGTAATAGGAGTGCTTGTGATGGCCGCTGTGGCCAATATGCCAGCCGATGTCGTGCAGCCGGGCCGCGAATTCCAGCAGTTCCCGATAAGGCCGGCCCAGGTGATGCAGCCCGCGGAGCTGGTCGAACAAAGCTACCGCCAGGCGCGCCACCTGTTGATGATGGCGCTCATCGTAATGGCAGCGGCGTCCCAGCTCCACGACGCTGCGGCGGCGCGGTTCGATAATTTCCGCCGCCAGCCGCACCTGCGGCCAGTGGGTCTGCAGGTAATCGATGATCATACCTTCCCGTAAGGCCCGGTCCGAGACCTCGAGCTTCGGAATATCCAACCGCGTCAATAGATAGTCGACCAACACCGCCCCGGCTACAATCTGGCGGGCGCGGCGCGGATCCAGGCCCGGCAAGCGCCGGCGCTGCTTCCAATCCATCGCCAGCAGTTTTTTATAAAGGGATCGGAAATCATCGCGGCGCAGTTCGGTCCGCACGCGGCGGCGGGCTTCATCTTCCGCGTGGCGGGCGACACACATGGCCGCCAGATTTTCCATCAGGCCCGACGTTCCGATGAACTTGCGCGGTCGCCAGGCGGACACCTGCAGCAGCACCGGCTTAAGCACGGCCTGCAGGTGGCGGCGCAGGTGCTTGAGCTCGGCCTTGGCCGGCGGATCGTGGCTGAAAAATTGTTCGGTCAGGCGGCTGGCGCCCAGCTTACAGCTTTCCAGAAACCGTGCCTGACCGCCCACCCCGACAATAAATTCCGCCGACCCGCCGCCAACATCTATAATCAACGCTGGCTCGTCCGCCGGGTCCACCGTTTGCCGCACCGCCAGGTAAATCAGCCGCGCTTCCTCCTGGCCGGTAATGACGCGAATGTCCAGGCCCAAGCGAACCTTGGCCAGTTCCACGAAATCGCCGCCATTAACGCTTTCGCGCACCGCGCTGGTGGCGTAGGCGAGAACACTGTCGCATTGCAGATTCCGGGCCACGCGCACGTATCGGCCCAGCACGCTTAGCGCATGCCGCATGGCCGCACGCTCAAGGACATGGTGAACCAACGCCCCCGCGCCCAGCTGAGTAAATTCCCGTTCCGAGGCCAGCACGCGGAAATCCAATGCCGCCGTCACCTCCACCACCACCAGGTGCAAACTGTTGGTGCCGATGTCGATGGCGGCGATGCGCATTCCGTGCGGAGTGGCGGTCCGGCGAGCCGGAGGCGGAATTTCGGAAAGCGGTCCGTAGTGTTGTCCGGGTCGCCGGCGGTGACTTGTTGCAGCCGGAGGCCTCGCGGGGCTTGAAGGGAGCGCGCGGCGTGGCGCGGGGAGGTTAAGTGCGGCCATGTTTTCAGGCGTGGCCATGGCCGTGCCGTGCGGGCGCCTAACCATCGCGCGGGACTTGTTCATGGATAATGATTATGTTAGACGGTGGAGGTGCTGTCCATGCACGCCCCCACGGAGCCGATGGTGGACTTGTTCCGCCGCAAAGTCGCGACAACTTACGCGCAGCTGGTGCGTACCGCCGGGCGTCCCGACGCCCAGGCCATCCACGATCTACGGGTGGCCCTGCGCCGGTGTAGCGAAGTGCTTCAGGTGATGGACCGGGCCGGTCTTTTATCGCACCGAAAAATCCACCGCGGGCTGCGTTCGCTGCGGCGCCTGCGCCGTTTGGCAGGGCAGATCCGGGACTGGGATGTGTTGACCGCCCGCGTCAAGTCGCCGAAGAGGGCGACTCGACAAGGCGAGCGCCGCCGGGCCACGGGCCGCGCCGCGTTGGCGCAGCGGCGCTGGCTGGAAGCAGCCGCCCGGCGGCGGCAGCGGCGGCTGGCGAAGTTAAAGCAGCTGCTTGAGGCGGCCCTGGCCGACGGCTATTTTGATCGGCTGGAGCGCCGCTTAATGGCGCCGGATTCGGCCCACCTTGGCCTGCTTTTGGCCCAGGCTCTGGAGGCGCGCCTGGCCCAGAACCAGAGAAAATTCCGGCGGGCCTGTACCCGAGCCGTGGAGGCGCGTTCGCCTGAATTGGCCCACCGCGCCCGCATCGCCGGAAAACAGCTGCGCTACGCCTGGGAGCTGGCGACGGAAAGCGGCCTCGGAGACGGCCGTGGCGTCATCCGCCGGTTGAAGAAACTGCAGACAATCACCGGCCAGTTGCACGACGCCCAGTTTGCCCTCGAGCACCTTACGGACTATCCGCCACGACGCGGGCAGCGAACCACCCCAGAGCAGACCCGGCTGACGCCTACCCCCTTGCGGAGGCGACTCCAGCGGCTGTTAGCGCGGGTGATGACGGAATTGGCCGCCGCCCGCCGCTGGCGTTTGCCGCCGCCCCGCGGCTGACTCACGTGCCACCGGCCACGTTGCGCCGACGGATATCAATCAGCTCAGTCAGTACCGCGTTATCCAGGAGTTTATGCAGGACTGCGGCGCCGGAGCGGAGTTTGAGCCGCATCTCCTCGGGATAAAGCGGCATCAGGGCCAGAAAAGAGATGGCCACGTGGTCACTGACCACCAGCCGCGCCGATTGGGGCGACCGTAGCGGCGGGACAACCAGCAGGCAACCGAACCGTGTATTTGCGGCGAACGGATCCGCCTGTTCGCCGTTGGGAATGGTATGTCCCAAGCCAACGAACGTGCTGAGCGCCACGGGCATACGGGCTACGATCCCCAGCCAACGCAGCGGCCACCAGCTGCGCTCATCCTTCATCAGTTCCCAGTCGCACGTGCCATCCAGTCGCAATCCAGGCCAGTCGCCGGGTAGAGCGATCATCAGCTCGATGAACCTCGGCGCCCTGCCCCCAGGCGGAACATTCATCGGCTGTGAGGATACGCCCGAAGTCACCACCGTGTAATGTGAGGTGCCGAAGGGGTGCTCCGGTGAGGGCGGCAGGTTCGTCGGAGGCACGATATGCAGGTCCAGATGGATGCCCGGCGAGAACAACTCGTGAATCACCATTGGCGCTGGGCCGATAGTTTTCTCAATGTGCCGGGAGATTTGTGAATAGAACGGCGTGCCCTGTTCCGCCATCGCCGGCGCGCGGGTCGGCGCCCGGTGTCGGTATACACGTCCGCCACTGGGCAAGGTTCCCACCTTTGGCGCCGGCACGCCGCGCGGAGGAACGACCATTCGGCTCTGGCACACGCGGCAAATCAGGCTTTTACCCGCCGCGGTTGCGGCGACGCGGTAGGGCTTGTGACAATGCGGGCACATGAAGGTGACGGTCGGAGAACCTTGGGCCGATGGCGCCCCGATCCAGCCCAACAGGAGTGGGATAAATCGGAAAAGCCAGATCATTCTTCCCCACAGCCCACGCCCGGTTTTCGTGGCCAGGGTTCGCACCGCGGCCGCTAAGCTCGACTTTTGCCATTTTTTCGGGGGCATAAATGGTCGAATCCTTCGGAATTCGCGGTGGCAGGGCGAGTTTTTACACACCCCGTGTTTTATACGGGTGTGCCCCCCCCACCATCTTAAGAGGCCCGTGAAATCACGCTTTTCGGTTCCTCGATAATCGGCAAAAGTCGAGCTACACCGCCGGAAAGGTGGCTGTCACTTTTGCCTGCAATGTCGCTTTTGCCTGCAAATGAGGCGACGTTGCGGGCAGGCTACGTCCCGGTCGGCTGACCCCGCGGTGACTGGCAGTGATAGACACCCCCTGGGGGCAGGTTCAGGGGAACCAACTGGAAAGCCACGTGCCGAAAGTGACGACGATAGTAGGGCCAGTAATACCAGGGAATTTCGGTAATGTTGGTGAAGCATCCGTGGGGCTGAAGATAATAGCCCACGGTGTCCAGGAGCGCTTGGCGCGTGGGCCGCGGCAGAGACGGCGTGCCCAGACCGCTGATAAAGTAATCGACACCGTGATGGGCAATTCCTTCGCGACGAAGGATGGCCGCGAGATTCTTAACATCGCCATGGGCCATCGTAACCCCCGCGCAGCGCCCAAAGCGTGCCCGCAGAACGCGCATGAAATCCACATCGCGTTCCACAGCGATTAAACGTGTCGGCGGCTTCAGGCGGCGCACGATTTCCTGGGTGATCGCGCCCGTGCCCGGACCCAACTCCACAATCACGCGGGCCTTTTCCCAGCTTACCCGATGCAGCGAGGCCACGGCCATCGCACGGCTGGATGGCCAGATCGACGCGATACGCCGGCCCTGGCGAAAAAACTTGCGCATAAACAGCAGGTGGTCGCGCAGCGGGGCTTTGGCGAGCGCATCTTCGGCCGGCGCCGACCTGACGGATGATTCATGGCGCCCGCGATCGGTTTTCATCAGTCCTGTCCTGTTTGGAAGTTTGGCGGAGCTGGGTTTCGTCGGAGCCCCCCCGATCAACTCTACCGAGACGACCTTTTTTTGATCAGAAGCCAGCTCCACGAGGTTGACGCCATTTTCATCATCCGTGGGTGTCCGCAGGACATGGGCGACTGTCTTGAAAATGAGGCGTTGGGGTGCGACCCGGACCACCACCCCCGACAAGGTCTCCCAAGGCGACTCCTCGATCGGGGGCTAGGTAGGAGTGGCTGACGCTATTTTCATCATTGGCAGGTTAAAGCCTCGCTTCGGGAGACTCTCCGTAGTGGCGGGAGGAGCTCCCGTGAAATCAGCCCAAGCCTGGGCCGCGGGGAGAATCCCGGTCATGGCCCGCTCGGAACGGGTACCGTTCCCGGCGGATTGCCGAGCATCGGCGACGGCGCAGGCGTCAACCCCGCCGGCGCCAGTTGCGCCGCGGCGGGAACATAGGGATTGTACGTCAGTTTGGTGGGAAGGATAAAAACATCCACGCGACGGTTCAGTGGATTGCCGTGGCGCCCCGGCGCATTCGGGGCGATGGGATGGGTTTTGCCCCAGCCGGCCACCTGCATCCGGCGATCCACCACGCCGTCGCGCTTGAGGACATACATCACGGAAATCGCGCGGTTGGTGGAAAGATACCAGTTGGTGGGATTCATCACCGTCGCCCCGGTATGCCGGATCGGAACGTCGTCGGTGTTCCCGACGATGCGAATTTCGTTCTCGGCGATAACCGGCATGTTCAGAATGGCGGCAAAGCGTTTTAACGCGGCGCGGGCCGAAGCACGAACCTGGACGCTGCCCAGGGCGAAGAGCAGGTCGCTTTTAAAGCGCAACATCCCCCGCTTTTTATTGAACGCCAGAAGGTTCGGGTACCGTTGCGCCAGTTGCTCCAGCGCGGTATTGACGACGTGGGGCAGGCGTGGCGTGCCCCCCGCCAGGGCCAGCAACTGGTTATAGCGTTTGCGCAGGGCCGCCAGGCGCGCTTCCAAGGCGTCGCGCTCTTTCAGCAGCGCCGCGTTGCCGCCACCCTGGGCCTTCAGCGCCGCGTCGTCCGCCGCCAACCGTGCCGTCAGGCGGGCTATTTCCGCCCGCAGCGAGGTGAGATCATGTTCGGCCGCGGCCAACTGGCCCTGGGCCTGATTGAACGCGGTCTGCAACTCCTGATAGCGCTGCTGCGATACGCAGCCTCCCGCCATGAGCATGCCCCCCGCCAGAGCCGCCGCCATCCAGCGCGACCCGCGCCGCCACGATAGTTTAACCATGTTAATGTCTCCATTCCATCAATTAACAGGGCCCCGGGTTCAGGCCGTGCCGAATCGACCCAGGAACCATCCCGCCAAGGCCAGCACCGCCGCTGTCACCGTCAGCAGGCCGGCGAAGATCCATTGATGGGGACTGGCGGCCAGGGTGGCCACCCAGGCCGGCGTAAAGCCCGCCAGGGCGGAGGCGCCGACCAGGAAAGTCACGCCCATCGCCACCAGCGACGCCAGGGCCAGACCGCCAAACAGACCCGACAGCGGATCTTCCCGCTCCAGCACCGGCAGGAAGCCCGCCAAGGTCGGCGCCGGGGCCGCCGCCTCCACCGCATGCCCCGGCGCCGCCGCGGCGACGGAACTGCCCGCCGGGGTGATGCCGACCTTGGAGCCGGCAGCCTGATCACTGGGATAAATCTCTTCCAGAAGCTCGGCGCCGAGACTGGTGTTATCCGCCTCCCGCGTCAAATCCAACAGCCCCGAACCGCTGCCCACCGCTTCCAGGCCGGAAGGCGAGGGTATCTCTTCCGGCACTTCGCTGATATGCGTTTGGGCCGCGGGATCCGCCGGCTTAAGTTCATCCTCATCGAATATCTTTACCCCCGCTCCGGTGCCGGGAATGCCGGTGCTGCCGCCGCCGACCGGAGTGGAACTATCTCCCGCGAGACTGCCCAGCGCGCCCATGGCCGCAGAACTGCCCTCCGCGGGCGGCGCCGCGGCGGCTTTGGCGCCGCCGGCGTCCGGCGTGGCGTGGGGCGCCAAGCCGATCGGTGCTTCCTCCGGCGCAGACGCACTGGCCGGGCTGATCCGGCCGGTCGTCGCCGCCGCCGCCAGACGGTCAATTTCATCGACCTTGAAGATGACCCGGTTGCCGTCCCGGAACTCGCGGAGCTTACTGGCAGCGACCAGTTCCTCGAGTTTGTCGGCCGACAGGTTGAGTTTCGCCGCCGCTTCTTCAGAACTATAAAATACCTTGCCCATAATACCATCCCCTTGCTGCAAAACAGCCCGTGCGAAATTCCGCCTCACGCGCCCGAGGCCCCGCCCCAAACCGGCGTGGCCGACAACCATATTATTTTACCACTGCGGCGGACCGGGCGAAAGTCGCCCAGGGGCGTGCCTCACCGGCACGGTCCAGATGGAGGATGCCGCCCACCGGATCGCCGCGGCGAAGAACCTGGATTTTCCGCCGCAGCGGCGACTCAAGTCCAACGTAAAACGGAAAAAACAGGAAGAAGCGACGCCCCGGACAGGCCTTCTTATCGTTTTTACTTTTTATTTTTACGTCACCCTGCTATTTCCCCCGCGCTGCAGGCCTCGGCGCAACTTTGGTCTCGATGGACGCGCCCACTCCGCGCACCATCTGCCGAACCTGGGCCGGAGTGGGGGAAGCATTATTAAAATCCGTCAGCTTCAAGTCATAGCGGTAATTCCGGACCGCGATCAATTGGACGCGTCGGGCGGACGGAAGGACCCGATAAATGGCGAATACGTGGTGCGGCGTATCCAGCAGCACCAAGCCCCATTGATGGGCGCCCAGCCGCAGCGGCAACAGCGACACGCCACCACAGCTGGGGGCACGCCCGGACCAGGCCCTCACCGGCGCCGCTGGCACCGTCGCGCCCAGAGCCAGCGACTCCGCCGGGCGGCCCGCAGTAAACCACAACATGGCCGTGGCGCCCAGTAGCAGGCCCCCACTGAGGCACCAGAAGGCCCCAACCCAACCCGGCCGGAAAATGGATCGATTTAAAGAT
>JAKCCC010000077.1 GCA_021838985.1 Planctomycetota bacterium | reverse complement strand
AACCCCAATTTTTCGCCCCAGGGACGCCGAGCACACGGAGGTGACGCAGGAACGCGGGGGTGACGCACGCAGGCGGAAGCGCCACGGCTATTAGCGGTGGCGGGCCAGCGGCGCCGGCGCTGGCCCGGCTTGCCGCAAGGCTTTGACCATTCCGGGCGCCTCGCCGGGGATCAACTGCGCTTTGTACGCCTGCGTGTCGGTCAAGCTAAAGCTGATAAATAGCGTGATGAAAATCAGCGTCAGCAGCAGCACCAGCACAATGAAAAAGCTCTCGTAACGCAGGTGCATAAAGTAAAGCCCCGAAACCACCGCCATTGTCGAGGCGATTACCAGGGCCACCAGCACCGCAGCGCTGCCCATGTTTACCCCGCCTAAGACCGCGTTCAGTAACGCCATGGCGCACAAAAACACCCATACCCCGACCAGGGTTCGGGCCGACATCACATGGGATTTCGCCGGTTCCAGCGTGTGGGGGGCGGGGCGGGCGGAAATGTCGTGACTCACGGAAGCCTCCGAGGGAAAGTGCAAAATCAATGCAGCAGATATAGTAGCGGAAACAGAAACATCCAAATCATGTCCACAATGCCCCAGTACAGGCCGATCAAATCGACGGGGGTGTAATAACGCGGGCTGAAATCACCGCGCCAGGCCCGGAAAAGCAGCCACGTCATCAGAATAACACCGATCAACACGTGCAGACTATGCAAGCCGGTCATCAGATAGTAAATGCTGAAAAATAACTGCACGTTCGCCGGCTGGGCGTAGGGGGCCAGGCGCACGGTGTGGCGTTGCCCGGCGGCAATTCCGGGCGGCCCGCTGGCCGCCGGAGCGATCGCGGAATGCGACACAATAAAACCCTGCCGGCCCAGCGCCTTAAGCGACGCCCAGCCGCCGACGCCGCCGGGCAGGGAACGGACGGTCAACGGCGTCAGGCTTCGAATCGGCGCTATCGCCTGGCCATGCGGGCCGTGACTGGGATTATAGTTTAGTCCCCAAAGCAGCTTTTCCCGGTAGTTCGTGAAATATTCATAGCCGTGCAGGCCCAAGAATCCCAGGCCGCCGCAAATGGTCAGAAACAGACAGACCACCAGGCCGATGCGCCGTCCCAGCTGTGCGAAACGAACCGCCAGGGCCATGGTCAAGCCGCTGGTCAGCAGGATCAATGTGTTCGCCAAGCCCGATGGCATGTCCAGGTATTGACCGGCATACCGGAAGATTTCCGGGTGCAAGGCCCGATAAACCGCATAAGCGCAAAACAAACCGCTGAACAGCAGCAGTTCCGTCGATAAAAACAGCCACATGCCGAGTTTACCGGCGTCGAATTGCTGTTGCGGTGTGTCAAAATGGTGGGCCAGATGGCGCTGCGCCAAATCATGCTGCTTACCGATGGAAACGGTTTCGGTCATGAGTTCCTTTCTGAGGGGATGCTGGAGCTGCACGCTTCATAGCCCGAAGGTCACCACGGACCACTAAACTGTGGCAACGGGGCCAGGCTGGCATCAGCGGCCACAACCCCGCGCTGACGTTTAGGGCTATGAATATTTTCCGGCTCCGCAAGTGTCCCCAATGCCGGTCGGGACGTAGCCACCGATCTTCGGATCATACGCCAGATGGCGATAGTCGTACGGATCGTAATTTTCGCCGATCACCGGCGGGTGGGCGAAATTATCATGCGGCGGGGGTGACGCGGTAGTCCATTCCAGCGAGCCGCCGCCCCACGGATTCATCGGCGCTTTCCGGCCACGCACCAGGGAATGCACCAGATAACCCGTCATCAGAATAAAGGCAGCCAGTTGCAGATAGGCGCCAATGGATGAAGCGACCATATAGGGCTGGTACATCGGCAGATAATGGGCGTAGCGCCGCGGCATGCCCTCCGCACCGACAATCAATTGCGGCACGAAAGTAATGGCGATGCCGAAGAACAGCAATACGCAGGCGATGCGTGCCAGCGTCTCGTTATACATGCGGCCGAACATCTTCGGCCACCAGTAATGCAGTCCGCCGATAAACCCGATAATCGTGCCGCCCATCATCACCAAATGAAAGTGGCCGACCACGAAATAAGTGTCATGCAGCACCACGTTGGTGGCCAGCGCTCCTAAGATCACCCCCGTCAGGCCGCCGATGGTGAATAGAATCAAGAAGGACAAGGCGTACAGCATCGGCGTATCCAGCACGATCGCCCCTTTGTACATCGTCGCCAGCCAATTGAACACTTTTACCGCCGAGGGCACCGCCACCAGGAAGGTCAAAAAGCTGAAGATCGCATCCAGTTCCGCCGATTGCCCGTTGACGAACATGTGATGCCCCCACACCAGAAAACCGATCAGGGCGATCGCCAGCGAACTCATGGCGATGAAGCTGTAGCCAAAAATATGTTTGCGGCTGAAGACCGGCACGATTTCGCTGATGATGCCCATCGCCGGCAGAATCATAATGTACACCGCGGGATGCGAATAAAACCAGAAGAAATCCTGAAACAGCACCGGGTTGCCGCCCAGGGCCGGATTGAAAATACCGATGCCCATGATGCGTTCCAAACACAGCAGCACCAGCGTAACCCCCACCACCGGCGTGGCCGCCACCTGAATGATCGATGTGGCGTAAATGCCCCACAGGAATAATGGCATGCGGAACCAGGTCATTCCGGGCGGCCGCAGCTTGTGGATGGTCACGATGAAATTCAGCCCGGTGAAAATGGAGCTGAACCCGATCAGAAATATTCCCAGCAGCATCACCACCACGTAGGTTTCGGTGTGAATGCTGAATGGCGTGTAGAACGTCCAGCCGGTATCCACCGCCCCCGCGACGGTCGAGGCGATCGCCAGCACCGCCCCGCCCACATACAACCAGAAACTCATCAGATTTAAACGCGGAAAGGCCACATCCTTGGCCCCCAACATCAGCGGCAGAACAAAGTTGCCCAACGCGCCCGGAATAATCGGGATCAGCACCATGAACACCATGATGATCCCGTGCAACGTGAAAATCTGGTTGTAGTGTTTGTACGCCGCATAGGCCGCCGCGTTTCCGTGGCCGTGAAAAATCAGCCCCTGCGGCACAAGCAGTTGGGTGCGGATCACCATCGCCAGCAAGCCGCCGATCAGCATCGCCAGCAGCGAAGTGGCCAAATACAGCACGCCAATCCGCTTGTGGTCCAACGTGAATAGCCAGGAGCGGAGGCGGCGATCCTGCGTCAGATAATTGTCTGTGACCTGGGAACGTCGGGCCGGCAGTGTGGTAACGGCAGCAGTGGTCATGAAACATCCTCTCTTAAGCGTCCAGCGTTCACGCTCCACGTCCGTCCGCGGAGCATAAAAGTGTAGAGCCGACGCCCTCGTCGGCTACGGACCGACGCCCTCGTCGGCTACGGGCCAACGCCCTCGTCGGCTAGCGCACGCCCTCAGTAGAAGCGACATCCCGCCGTTTTCGGAGCACGCTTGCGGCGGGATGCCACGGCTACGGTGGGTGGGCCTCTCTGATCCCATTTTCAGGTCAGCCACGCGGCGGCGCCACGGGCGAGCCTTGTTCGGCAGCACTGAAAACCGATCGCGAGTCCCGCTGGTTGTTGCGGCAAACTGCAGGCTTCTTCTCTTCTTATTTTACCGCGGTCTTTGCTCCCCGGTCGCTTAGCGATTCAATATACGCAATTATAGCCTTCAGCTTCTTCTCCCGCGGATGTTTCGGGCCGGCTAACCGGGAATAATAAATGTCCGGCATGATGGGCGGAAACCCTTTCACCACCAGCTTGCCCGGATGCAGGATCATGTATTTTAGAAACGCTGCATCGGCGATTTTGGTCTGTCCGTTGGTCAGGTGCTGCGGATACCCGGCGAGGTTTTTCCAGGTTGGCCCCGCGCCGGGTTGGCCGTTGACGGTATGACAGGCGTCGCAGCCCATGGCCTGATATAGCTTTTCGCCCAGCGCCAGCAGCGGCGCCGCCTTGGTTGCGGTTACCGTGGCTTTTACCCCTACGCGGCCCGGCCTTTGCTCGGCCGGGGGGGCGCTGCGCGATAGGCCACTTTTTGCTCGTGCGACGGTGCTGGTCGGTTGGTTCGGCACCGGCGGTTCCGATGCCCGGTTACTCAGACGGCTAAGGGAGTTGATGTACCAAATCAGGGCGTTGAGTTTCCGGTGGTTTGGATGAGCCGGACCAGTCAGCTCCGCGTCGTGATTCGGCATAATGTCTGGGTAGCCTTTCACCATCTTGCGACCGGGATAAAGAATCGCCTGCTCCAGGTAGGCATAAGTAGCTTTGACCACGCGCCCGTTCGCCAGCGTGACCTTTGATCCAGCCAAGTTTTTCCAGGTAGGCCCTTCACCGGCGCTTCCATTGACGCTATGGCAGCCTTCACAGCCGAACATCACCGCCAGCCTCGCCCCGACCGCGCTCATCGCCAGCGGCCGCCCCTGGTTCGCCCAGATATTCGCCGCCGCGGCGATGCTGGCCTGGAACTTGGTCCATGGTTCCACAATCACTGGCGCCAGCATGGAGGAATGGCCGGATCCGCAATACTCCGCACATTGCAGGACGTACCGCCCGGCGCGCGTCGGCTTAACCCACAGCGTCATCACCCGGCCCGGTACGATATCCTTCTGCATGGACAGATTCGGGATCCAAAAGCCGTGCAGAACGTCCGTGGAAGTCATCGAAAATTTGACCGGACGGTTTAGCGGAAGAAACAGCTTGTTGGTAACGGCCCCGTTCGGATAGGTGAAAGTCCAGCTCCATTGCTGCGCCTGCACGCCAATGTTATAAGCGTCGGCCGGCGGCGTATCCATGTTCATGTAATATTTGAAGCCGAGACCGAAAATTACCATCACAATGATCAGGGGAATCAGCGTCCAGGTAAGTTCCAGAGTCAGGTTGTGATCGGCCGAGGCACTCGCCTGGCGGTGTTGGACCGTGCTCCGATAACGCACCACGAAGAAAATCGCCAAGCCGGTGATTAAAATGGTGAAAAAGACGCTGATCCAGAAGAACAACCCCCACAAAAAATCTACCTGCGGTCCAAACGATGAAGCGCTCCGCGGCAACCATAAATCACCCAGAAGGCGCGGCCAGCACGCCCCGATGTTCCGCGCCGCAGCCCATGCGTTACCGAAAATTTCGCTGACGAATTCAGATAGAGCTACTGTAGAAATCAAACGTATGCCCCTTCAACTCTACCCAACATTCAGCTGGCCTGCGATGGGTGCAGCCACATTTTGGGGCAACCGTCGTGGCCACCCCTCGCCGGGACCGCTTCTGGACGTCGCAATCGGTAGGATGTGGTTTCCACACCACGCCATCTGGACCCATGTAGCTCGACCCACCGCCTGCCAAGAAATCTGGCCACCCCCGGCCTGGCTGCACGGGTTAATGGTCACACGTCCATGCTGGCGATGGTAGCGCCGCCCGGTATCGAAAACTGAAAGTTGAGCCATGGATAGCAAGATCCCGATGCCGATAGGATCGGTTTATCGGGACGAAAGACTTCCTCTTGTTCTTCAGGCCTTCGTATATTTGTGTTATCCGGTTTTCAACCCATTGGCGGCGCTGTTCGGCGGTGTTTGTGTTCCCAGTAAAAAAGCGCCCCAAACATACCGGCCAACCCCAGCACCACTCCCACGCCCGCCAGGGACATTACCCGGTAGGCTACCGCGGTGTACTTACCTGTATGCGGGTCGAAACTGCAACAAAACAGCAAAATCTGGTCAAATACTGTGCTGATTTGCTGATCGCCCGCCTGCACCAGCGCCAGCTTCAGATCCGCCGGATGATAGTGAATCCCGTAAAAATAGTTGGAAATCTTGCCCGTCGGCGTGCAAACATAGATTGCCGCCTGGTGATCGTACATGTTGATCGCGGGATCCCAACGGTAACGAAAGCCCACCACAGAAGTGATCCGCTGGTCCTCCTTGGCGCCGCCGACCAAAAAGTGCCAATGTTCGTCAACCGCTTGTTTGAAAGGAGCTGTGGCGTCGGTGATTTGCTCGGCTTTCTCGTGGGCTGCATTCTGCCAAGTGTCCCGATGGCTAAAACTGATCGTAATTACTTCATAGTCCTGGCCAGCTTTTGCTGATAATTTCTCCATCGCGTGTAACAGGCCCGTTTGCAGGTACGGGCAGACTCCGTAACATTGGTAGTAGACGAAGGCCAGAATCACCGGGCGTCCCGCGCGAAAATATTCACCCAACCGCACCTGGCGGCCATGGGAATTGGTAAAGACCATGTCCAGCGGCAATTGCGCTCCCGGATGCGGTGTAATGCCAACGGCTTTAGCTTCATTCCGGACCGCGATTGCGGTCTGCATGGAGGCAAACTCGCTGCCCCTCGCGCCACCAGCGGTCCCAAGCATGGCCAGCAGAAGGCCTGAAATTCCGATGCAACCTGGCACCGCCCAACGATAAGCAAATGGATAGCCGTCTGCCGAACGGTTGCCGCGGATATCCTTGCCAGGCGGTGCGCTGTGCCGGCCGACGAACGCTGCAGTCGTCAATAAAATCTTGGTGCGACACAGGCAAACCAGGAGATAGTTCGAAAGAATATTCACGTTTTTACTCACGGAATACCAATTTATGAATGATGCATTTTAGGCGGCCCCAACCCATGGGTCAAACGCTTCCATTAATCCACAGCTCGCCTCAAGCAAGGTTCCGAACTTCTCCTCATGGACATTCCCCCCTGCCAGACCTTGATGGCACAGGCCCGCCCGGCGGGTTTGCGTCCGCCCAGCAACGCCAAAAGATTTTCACGTCACGTCGTAAAGCCGTCTTCATCCAAACCAGATCCGCGCGGCAGATGGGCCGCGCCAGCCCCGGCGTGTTCACCGTGCCTCGTGTACCAGGATGCTCGTGGCGTGCGGAGCACCTTCCGGCCGGCCAATGTAACGCAGCTGCGGCGTCTTGTAACTGAAAATACACACCCGCCGATCAAAATCCGAATGGTTAGGCTCTGAAGCGTGTAATAACAGGCTGTGAAACAGCAGCGTGTCTCCCGCCCGCAGCGGTACATAGCGTGTACGCGCCTGCATCGCCGCGTCAATCTCCACCTGTAATTCCTTGCCAAAATGTTGCACCAGCGCCAGATGCGTTCGCGGAATCACCTGCAGGCAGCCGTTTTCCGGCAGCGCATCATCCAGGGCGGTCATGGCTGAAACCATATCCATCGGCTCCCACGGCCAGTAGACCGAATCCTGATGCCAGGGTTTCTCCCGACCGACACGCGCCGGTTTCATCATCAATACGTCGCGGTACATCTGGATTGTTGGCCCCATGACTGCGTGCAAGGCCTCCACAATTCGCGGATGACGCATCAGACGGTCGAATGGCTCACTGAATGAGCTGATGCCGCCGATCTTGCGGAAGGCCGGTGACCGGCGGCGGGGATCCGCCAGTTTCTCCATTTCCACCCCATCGCGCAGTCGCGGCAAAGTGTCATGCTCGGCGATGAAACGCTGAATTTCTTTGTCCAGTTCGGCCAGCGCCGCTCTATCCAGCACGCCTGGCAACACCAAGAATCCTTCCCGCTTAAAAAACGCGGTCTGCTCCTC
>JAKCCC010000076.1 GCA_021838985.1 Planctomycetota bacterium | reverse complement strand
AGGCGGAAATGCAGGAAAAAACGGTCGCCCTTTCCGTCGGATTCGCCAATCAGATTAAACTGCCGATACCCGAGGGCGTGGCGGTAAAAATCGAAGGCCAGGGCACGCGCATCAATATCAGCGGGGCCGACAAACAGGTGGTCGGCCAGTTTGCCGCGGAAATCCGGCGGGTGCGCAAACCCGAGCCTTATCAGGGCAAGGGTATCCGTTACGCCAACGAAGTGGTCCGCCGCAAGGCTGGCAAACAGTTTGCCGGCGCCGGCGCCAAGTAACGCCGGGACCTGGGGCGATGAACCGCAGCGCCGGGTTGGCGAACTTTGGGCTGGGTCTGACCCCCGCATGATAATGCCCGGGTCGGTCGCCGGACGCCAACACGCCATCCGAGGATCTGCCGGTAGCAGATCGACCTGAATGACGGGAGGTCTTATGACCAGCAGCGCCACGATTAAATTGCAACGGCGGCAACGTCGCCAAGCCCGGGTTCGCGGTTCGATACGCGGAACCACCGCTCGGCCGCGCCTGGCGGTGTTTCGCAGTTTGAAACACATTTACGCCCAGGTCATCGATGACAGCCACGGGCGCACCCTGGCCTCGGCCGGAACCATGGACAAGGCCATCCGCGGCGAAGTGGCCCGCGGCGGGAACGTGAAGGCCGCCGCCGCCATCGGTAAAATCATCGCCGCCCGGGCCTTGGAGAAAGGGATTGTCCAGGTGGCGTTTGATCGTGGACCGTATCGTTTTCATGGTCGCGTCAAGGCCCTGGCCGCCGCGGCCCGCGAAGGTGGTTTGAAATTTTAAGGCGGCGCCGCCCTGGGCGACGCGGCGCCTCGCCGCATTTCCAGGTGGCGCCTGAACGGGAGGCTCAATAGCCATGGCCCAACGGCAGTTTGATGATGAACGCGGTGTGGAATCCAGCACCGTCGGCGTGTTCCGCAGCGCCAAGGTGGTCAAGGGCGGCAAGAACTTTTCGTTCGAGGCCCTGGTGGCCACCGGTAACCGCGGCGGCTCTATTGGGCTTGGTTACGCCCGTGCCCGGGAGGTTCCCGCCGCGGTGGATAAGGCCACCAAAGACGCCCGGCGACGGATGGTTCAGGTGGCTCTCGATGGCCACACCATCCCCCACGAGGTCCTGGGCCGCTTCGGCGCCAGCCGCATCAAGTTGATTCCCGCGCGGCCGGGGACGGGCATTAAGGCTGGCCGTTTTGTCCGGCCCATTTTCGAGCTCGCCGGTATTCGCGATATCCTGACCAAAGCCTACGGCTCGACCAACAAAAAGAATCTCTGCAAGGCGGCCCTGACTGCGCTGCAGTCGCTGCGGACCCGGGAGCAGATTGAACAAGCCCGGGCGTAGGTACTGGGTGCGAAGTGCGCGGTGCTTGGCGCCGGGCTGTTCCCCAGAACCATCGACAGGACACCCTATCCATGATGATTCACGAAATAACCCGCGATGCCGGCGCCCACAAGCTTCGTAAACGCGTCGGGCGCGGTGAAAGCAGTGGACACGGCAAAACCTCCGGGCGCGGCACCAAGGGCAGCGGCGCCCGGGCCGGGGGCGGACCAGCCTTCGGCAGTGAAGGGGGCAATATGCCGCTGTTTCGCCGTTTGCCCAAGCGCGGTTTCAACAATGCCGCGTTCGCCCAGCGCTTTTACGTGATCAACGTGGGGGACCTGGACCGCCATTTTGAAGATCATCAGATCGTGGACGCGGCGGCCCTGGTAAGCCGCCATTTAATTCGCGATGAGCGTTTCCCGGTGAAGATCCTCGGCGACGGACCGCTTACCCGCAAACTCAACGTCGTGGCGGCCAAAGTCAGCAAACAGGCCCGGAAAAAAATTACCGACGCCGGTGGGACCGTTAAAACCCTCGAGCTGGACCGTAACAAGGGCAAAGTTGACCCGAAGACCGGCAAATTCCGCAAAGTCCAACCGGATGCCTCGTCACCGCCGCCGCCAGCGGCAAGCCCGGGCGCCGCGACCTGACGGGCTATGGAAACCAGCGGCCTTCCTCTTGCCCCGCGCGAAATCCTGGGGCGGTGACCGTTTGTGTTTCGGCGTCACCGCCATCCCGGCCAAGCCCTCACGTCAGTCGCCCATGCCCTGCGGGCAGCTACGGGTATGGAAATATTCATAACCCCAAGCGTAAGCCTGACTTCCCCCCGTAATGGGCAAAAGTCCTTGATTTACGGCCTTTCCGCAGTAATGCACTGGCTATCCATGAAAGGCTCTCCGCTGTCCAGCCCTGGTTCCGACAACACAAAATCCTCCGCGCGGTCTATCTGATCGGTCCTCGCCACGGAGCCGCAGGCTCCACGGGGGCGGCCACATGATTACGGTCCGGTGCGGGTCGCCGAAGAAGGCGACTCGACAAGGCGAGCGGCGCTATTTACGGACAGGTCTCGGACCCTCACGCCGACCGCGCACACGCGGCCGCCGCGACGGCCGGACCATAGCGAGTTCAGGCTGGCCCGACTCCGGACGCACCTCGCAGGAGGCCGTCGCCGGCCCGGACGCACGTTCGCCCGGCCGCAACGGTCGCGGTTCCATGTAGTCGACTCCTTTACGTTGACACGCGTAACCTATCTCGCATAAATGCCGGGCCACCGCGAGGTAGCCCCGATTCTGGTCCCGCCGACCCCCATCCGTCCGCCGGTCGAACACCGCCGCCATCCACGTGGAGCCACCCCCGCCGACTCATCGCCAAGGCGGAGGGTCATCAACAAGGCGCCAATCGCCGCTTTACCGTGACCCATCGCCCGGTTGTGGCCTCCGCCGCCGATGGTCCGCGTGAGTACGACGATTATGTGCCGCGGAGCGAAGGTGAGCAACGCATGGATGAACTCAAAAATGGCCTGCCAGCGGCCACAACACCGCTTAAATACCGACAACACATATACATGGGTAACGACATAAGTTCCGTCGTCGGGCCGTGAATAATCCGGGGTAGGCGACTCGACGGAGTCCTGGTCGCCATGGGCGACGCGAGCGGCTGGGTGGCGGGGGCCGTGGTTGGACGGCGCCCGGCTTCGCCACAAATACCGGCCACGCCCACGTCGGGTTGGATTGTCCACGCCTGTTGACTGGTTTTCGTCGTCGCTATATAAGTACCGGGTATGGGGAAAGCGCACCGCTGGATAAGGATGCGGTGTACGGGCCGCCTTGCCTACCCATTGCCATTGAGTCCCGGGGAGAAACGGCCATGGCCACAATTGCCGAGCGCGTTAGATCCGTCACCGCCCGAGTTTTGAAAATCGACGTGGATCGGATCAAACCGGAAGATCATTTTACCGCAGATCTCGGCGCCGAAAGCGTACAGTCGATAGAACTCGTCGCCAGCTTTGAAGAAGAGTTCGGTATCGAAATGGACGAGGACGCGGCGCTGTCCGTCGACACCGTCGGCGGAGCGGTGGACTTTATCACCAAGGTCTGCCGCGAACAGGGGGTAGAGGTCGGGCCTTAAAGCCCGCACCTTTCGCGAAGGAGAATCCCATGGCCGGCACCCGCCAACACCCGCTCGTGAACACCACCGAACCGAATTACCTGGAGGACACGTTCAACTACGACCTTCCTCCGCTGATCAAATTCGAGAACCACCCGGTGATCGAAGTCATCGACGGCCGGGCGGTCGAGTTCAACTTCAACGACGTCCAGCAGCGCGACCTCGTGGTGACGGACACGACGTTCCGCGACGGTCAGCAGGCGCGACCGCCCTACACCGTCGACCAGATGGTGCACATTTACGACCTGCTGGCGAAGCTCGGCGGGCCCCACGGCGTGATCCGCCAGACCGAGTTCTTTCTCTACACCAAGAACGACCGCGAAACGCTCGACCGATGCCGCGCGCTGGGACACCCGTATCCCGAATGCACCGGTTGGATCCGTGCGGTCAAGGGTGATTTCCGTCTGGTCAAGGAAGCGGGGCTCCAGGAAACGGGTATGCTCACCAGCTGCAGCGACTACCACATCTTCGATAAGTTGAAGTTCAAGAGCCGCAAGGAATGCATGGACAGCTACTGCGAAGTCGTCGCTGCGGCGTTCGAAGCCGGCGTGCGCCCGCGCTGCCACCTGGAAGACCTCACCCGCGCTGACGTCGACGGCTTCGTTCTGCCGTTCGTGGATCGCCTCATGGAAATGAGCGCACCGGTGCCGGACCAGCTCAAGGTCAAGATCCGCCTGTGCGACACGATGGGCTTCGGCCTGCCCTATCCCAACGTCGCCCTGCCGCGCAGCATCCCGAAGCTGATCTATAAACTGCACGTCGAATGCGGCGTGCCGAGCGAACGGCTGGAATGGCACGGCCACAATGACTTCCACCGGGTGCACGCCAACGCTTCCACCGCGTGGCTTTACGGCTGCAATGCGAGCAACACCACGCTGTTCGGTTATGGCGAACGCACGGGCAACCCGCCGTTGGAGGGCGCGATCATGGAATACATCGCCCTTAAAGGCGGACTGTGCGGCATCGACACCACCGTCATCACCGAACTGGCCCAATACATGCAGTCGATCGGCCTGCCTATTCCCGACAACTATCCGTTCGTGGGCAAGCACTTCAACACCACCCGCGCGGGCATCCACGCCGGCGGTCTGCGGTCGAATGAACGCATCTATAACATCATGAACACCACCAAGCTGCTCGGACGGCCGCCGCGGGTGGCTATCACCGACAAAAGCGGCGCCGACGGCACGACCATCTGGATCAACGATTTCTTCGGCCTTCAGGGCGATGCACGCCTCAACAAGATCAAGTGCCACAAGGTCTGCCGCTGGGTGCTCGATCAGTATGAAGTCGAAAAGCGCCTCACCGCCATCAGCGACGAGGAACTCGAAACCCAGGTCCGGGAGCTGATGCCCGAACAGTGGGCGAAATACAAGAGACCAGCCGCGGCCGGCGGCGCCTGACCCGGAAGGGACACCATGACGACGCAACCCACCACCGGCGAACCGGCGGGCGCCCCGGGGCGCTCCTATCGTGCGCTTACCGCCGATGAAATCAGGCGGCTCCAGGCGCAGCACTGCGGCGGCGACTTCTCCGACGTCCAGGTCGCGGAAGGATTCGACCCCGCACTCCTTCGCGCCGTCACCTTCGCCGGGCGCGTGCGCTTAGGAAGCGGCGTGCGCATTGCCCAGGTGCGGGTTCGACTGGAAAACTACGCCATCGGCGACGGCGCACGCATCGAAGACGTCGGCACGCTGGCGACGCGACCGGGAGCCACGTTCGGCAACGGCGTCGCGATCGAAACGCTCAACGAAGGCGGCGGCCGGGAGATAGTGTTGTTTAACGAGTTGTCGTCACAGTTCGCCTACCTGACCTGCGTGCATCGCTATCGGCCAAAACTGATCGCCCGGCTCCAGGCCCTCGCGAAAAAAGCGGCGGCCGCGGCGCAAGCCGATCTCGGCTGCATCGGCGCCGGCGCGACGATCCGCAGCGCCAGGACGATCGTGGATGTCAACGTCGGCGCGCAGGCGCTGATTGACGGCGCCGACCGGCTCGTGAACGGTACGATTCTTTCCAGCGCCGATGCGCCGACGACCGTCGGCGCCGCCGTGCAGGCCGAGGACTTCATCATCGCGGAGGGCGCGGAAGTCACCGGCGGGGCGATGGTGGCGAAGAGCTACATTGGCCAGGGCTGCCGGATCGGTAAGCAATTCTCCGTGGAAAATTCCGTCTTCTTCGCCAACTGCGAAGGTTTCCACGGCGAGGCGTGCAGCGTGTTCGCCGGGCCTTATACCGTGACGCATCACAAATCGTCGCTGCTCATCGCCGGCCTGTTCAGCTTCTACAACGCCGGCAGCGGGACGAACCAGTCGAACCACATGTACAAGCTCGGCCCGGTGCACGAAGGCAAGCTCGAACGCGGCTGCAAGACCGGTTCGTTCAGCTACCTGATCTGGCCGTGCCGCGTCGGGCCGTTTTCGGTCGTGCTCGGCAAGCACACCAGCCATTTCGACACCTCGGCCTTTCCGTTCAGCCTGATCGAAGCGACGCCGGAGGGGCGCTGCACCATGGTGCCGGGGCTGAACCTCGGCATGGTCGGAACCGTGCGCGACGGCGACAAATGGCCGAAGCGCGACCGGCGGGGCAAGGTCAAGCGCGACCGCATCAGCTTCGACGTGTTCAGCCCGTTGACGGTGCAGCGCATGATCGCCGCCTCGGACCAACTCCAACGGTTGCAGGACACGACCGACCGGGCCGTGGAGACGGTGGCGATCCAAGGCGCACAGATCAAGCGCATCTTGCTACACCGCAGCCAGAAGTTCTATCGCGCCGGCATCGTGGCGTACCTGCTGGAAAAGGTCGTCGCGCGCCTCGAGCGGGGCCAGCCGCTCGCCGCGTCGCGCGAGTCCGTGTACAGCGAGCGCTGGCTGGACATCGGAGGCCAGATGATGCCGGCCGATCGCTTGGGCGCCTTGTGTGCGGCCATCGAGTCGGGCGCGATTGGCGATCTCGCCGCGCTGGATGCGGCGTTAGACGGGATTGAGGCCGCCTACGCCGAGGACGAATGGGCCTGGGTGCGCCACGCGGTGCGCCGGGTACTCGACGTTGACCTCGACCGCGCCGACGCCGCGCGACTCGGCGCGCTCGCCGACCAGTTGCAGCAGGCCCGCTCGAAGTTCCTCGAACTGATTCTCGTGGACGCGAGGAAGGAGTTCGGCGAAGGCGCCAACCTCGGCTTCGGCCATGACGGCGAACGGGCCGACATCGACGCCGACTTCCGCGCCGTCCGGGGGGAATACGATACGAACCAATTCGTCCGCCAGTTACGCGGACAGATCGCAGCGTTGGGCGCGCGCATCGCGGCGCTTAAAGCGAAGGTAAATTCCGCCCGAGCTTAAGCGCCGTCCATCCCATTCCCCTCCCCCGGTGCTTGGACCGGGGACCGTGCGCTCGAACGAGCGCGGCCGGCCTCAGGCCTTCGGCGCTCCCGGCCACTTCTGCTGGACCCACGTGTAATACGCGCGCATCCGCAGTTGGCTCGCCGCGGCGGTGTCGATATACACATTGGCCGACCGGTGTAACTGCAACGCGCTGGCGGTGATCATCGCGGTGACCGGACCTTCGATCATCTTGGCCACGGCGTCGGCCTTGTTCGCGCCGCTGGCCAGCAGCAGCAAGTGGCGCGATTCGAGAATGGTCCCCACGCCCATCGTGATGGCGTAGACCGGCACGTCCTCGGCCTTCTCGAAGAAGCGGGCGTTGTCGTCGATGGTCTGCTTGGCCAAGGTCTTGAGGCGCGTGCGCGAACTGAGCGAACTGCTCGGCTCGTTGAAAGCGATGTGGCCGTCGGAGCCGATACCGAGGATCTGAACGTCGATGCCGCCGCGTTCTTCGATACGGGCTTCGTACCACGCGCAGAACGCCTTATAGTTGCTGGTCGTTCCGGAGGGGATGTAGATGTTCTGCGGGGGAATATTGACATGCTTGAAGAAGTTCTCGTGCATAAAATAGTGATAGCTCTGCGGATGATTCGCCGACAGGCCCACGTATTCATCGAGGTTGAAGGTCGTCACCCGGGAGAAATCCAGGCCTTCCTCTTTGTGCATGCG
>JAKCCC010000075.1 GCA_021838985.1 Planctomycetota bacterium | reverse complement strand
TCAGCGTTATCGGCGCCCGCCCGGCCGATCTGGAACCGGCCACGGGTCACGCGGACGTGGACCGGGTGATAAAGCATTGGAGGGAAAAACTGGAAGCGGTGCTGCCGGACCGCCCCGACCTGATTGTTTTGCCCGAATTCTGCGATCAGGCCGCTGGCGAGTCTCTGGGGCAATATCGGGCATTTTGTCAGAGCGGTGGCGAACCGATGCTGCATTTCTTCGCGGAAACCGCGCAACGCCACCGCGCCTATATCACCTATCCCGCTTTGCGTCGGTTGCCGGATGGATCGTATCGCAACTCGATCCAACTGCTCGACCGCAAGGGACAGGTTTGTGGTATTTATAATAAGAATCATCCCATGGCCATCGGTGAATTGGATGCGGGTATTTTAGCCGGGCGCGAGGCGCCCCTATTCGAGCTCGATTTCGGCCGCGTAGCCTGTGCTATCTGCTTTGATTTGAACTTTGACGAACTATGGCGGCATTATGCCCAACAGAGACCGGATTTGATCCTCTTCTGTTCGGTGTATCACGGCGGACTGATGCAAGCCTATCGCGCTTACTCATGCCGCTGTCATCTGGCCAGCGCCGTCGCCGGCCTACCCAGCCAGATTTATTCCCCGGTCGGCCAACTGCTCGCTACCAGCACGAATTATTTCGATTTCGCCACGGCGCAGGTCAACCTGGACTGTCGGGTGGTGCATCTGGATCACCACGAGGAAAAGCTGCGGAAGCTGAAGCGCAAATACGGACCGGAGGTTTCCATTTTCGACCCGGGTCTGCTGGCGCCGGTGCTTGTGACCAGCGAAGGCGAGGGCCGCAACGTAATGGAGTTGTTGGAGGAATTCGGCCTCACGCCGCTGGATGAGTATCTGCAGCAGTCCCGCCTCCGCCAGGCGCAGCACCGCGAGGCGTGATCCCTTACAGCGTCGGACTGTGCTGGGCCAGATAAACCGCCACTCCCGCCGCGTCGGGCTTCATGCCCGGCTGGCCCTTTTGCCATCCGGCCGGGCAGACTTCCCCGTGCTGTTCAAAAAATTGCAGGGCGTCCACCATTCGCAGCGCCTCATCCACATTACGGCCCAGCGGCAGATCATTGACCAGCTGATGCCGCACCGTACCCTTCCGGTCGATCAGAAACGTGCCGCGCAGGGCGACGGTGCCCTGGTGCAACACGCCGTAATCGCGGGCAATCGATTTACTTAAATCCGCCACCATGGGAAAGTGCAGGTCGCCTACACCGCCGGCGTTCACCGGCGTCTTCTTCCACGCCAGGTGGGTAAACTGGGAGTCCACACTTACCGCAATCACCTTGGTTCCCCGCTGTTCGAACGCTTTGTGCCGATGGTCAAAGGCGATGATTTCCGACGGGCAGACGAAGGTGAAGTCCAGCGGGTAAAAAAACAGAACGGCATACGCGCCTTCCACAAAGGCGCGGAAGTGGAATTTTTCATTGATGGAATTATCCGCCATGACGGCCGGAGCGGTGAAATCGGGCGCAGGCTTTCCCACAAGAACTTCCATAGGCTAGAACTCCTGGTCTAAAAACGTCTTCCCCGCGGCGCCACAACCGGCCGCGTTATCAAAGTCTTATTATAGGCGCGCTATGATAAAGAGGGAATATGAACCTGCGCCCATCCATTGAGCTGGTAGAGCTGCGGGTGGCCAGCCTGCCACCGGCTTTCGACGGCCTGAAAATCCTGCATTTGTCGGATTTACACCTGACGCGCTGGACCCATGCCCTGACCCGCTGGCAGCGCCGACTGGCCCGCCAACAGCCGGATTTGGTGGTCATCACGGGAGATCTCGGCCACCGCGGATGGCGCTGGCGGCAGGCGGCGCGGCACGTGGCCCGCCTGCTCGAGGAGGTCCCCGCCCCGCTGGGCTATTACTTCATTTTGGGTAATCATGACTCGCCCGAAATTGTTCCGGTGCTGCAGGCGCACGGTTTCATCATGCTGGCCAACGATGCGACGATCCTGCACCGCGGCGCCCAGCGCCTGGCGCTGATTGGCCTGGCCCAACACCGGCGCATCGACACCGACATCCCCGCCGCGCTGCGCCACGTCCACCCCGATGATTGCAAACTCATGCTGCTGCATTATCCCGACCTGGTGTACGCCGCGGCCACGGCGGGAGTGGACATTTGTTTCGCTGGCCATACCCATGGCGGCCAGATCTGTTATCCCGACGGGCGGCCTGTTTTTCGTCACGATACGCTGCCGGCCCACCTGTGCACGGGTATCCATCGCGTGGGGGGCACCTGGCTGGTTGTTAATCGCGGCCTGGGCAAAGCCGCCCTGCGCGTGCGCCTGTTCTGCTCGCCGCAGGTTCTGCTGATCGTCCTGCGCCGCAGCCCGACTGGAGTTTCACCACCTAATCCGGCTGCGCCGGAACCGAAACCTGTCTCCATCGGTTCACCGCGCTGAAGGTCGCCGTAGCGACTCTGCGACGCGGTGCTTACGATTCCTCATCTCACGGTCGCCCCGGCGACCGTGATCCATCGGTCGCCTTCGTGTCCTCGCTTTCTTTGATCCGTTCGTCGCGCCGTCGAATGGTCCGAGTATCCGTTTCCGGATTGTATTGGACTTTCATCGTAGGAGATATCGCTGGGGCTGGGAAGTCTTGGCTGCGATCCAATCACGGCTTGGTCGCCGGTCCTTCCAGCCGGGCCTTAAGCTGCCTGGCCCGCTGGATCAGTTGGTCGCTGGTGGCGGTGCCCACCCGGGGAAGCGTGAACGTCCAGACCTTGTGATCTTTAAAACGCACGGGCAACAACGCGGCGAACAGGTCCACCCCGTACCATTGGAACCACGGCCGACTCGTCACCCGATGGGTGTGCAGATAATAATAGGCATAGCGGGGATCCCGCGGGGTGCCGATATTCTTTTTCGCCCGCAGGCGGACATCGTAGTCGCCGTACCATTCAAACTCGGTGGTGCAGGGAGAATGGCCGATTTCCACGTCGTTCAAGTACACCAGCCCATGGGCCGGCATTGTTCGCACCGTGATGGACCGTTCGACACAGCCGGTCACGCCGCTGACGATCCCCGCCGCCAGCAACACCGCTGCCCCCGCTCGCATCGCTCGGACACGGTGCCGCCGCGGCGGCCGGCCCGCCGTCTCAGGTGGGTTCCGGAACGCAGGCGGAATCATAGTCGGCTCCCTTGTCGTAGCTGGCAGCCGGCGCCCCGTTTCACCCTGGCACCTGCGGCGTCTCGCTGGAGCCAGGGGTTGACGGTACCGCCGGGGCGGGCGCGGTTGTGGCCGAGGCCGGGGCGCGGTACACGTGTCGCCGCGCCAACCGCTTCGCCACCAAACCGCTGCGAATAGCTTTGACGGAAGCCCAGACCCGGCAGGGGCGGCCATCGATGGTGGTGCGCACCTTCTGCAAATTAGGCTTGAACTTACGGGCCGAGCGTCCCGTGATCTTGATGCCGACGCCGCCGAGGTATTTGGCCTTGCCGCGATATGTGCATTGGCGGCCGATTCGCGTTTGGCGTTGGGTATAATGACAAACATGGGGCATAAGGCGTCTCCTTGCCGGGACCAAAACCCATTACTATAGGCTCGGCGGGCGGATTTACAAGTGGAAGGGGGGGGCGTTGTGCTATAAAATCGCCGCCATGAAAACCTTCGCGTTCCAAAAATGCCTCAATCCGGACTGTGGCGAAACCTTCGACATTGGCCAGACCCTCACCGCCTGCACGGTCTGCGGCGAACTGCTGGACATCGAATACGAGTGGGACCAAGTTCCCGTGCCGGCGACGCTGCGCGGTTTTCAGCAGCGCTGGGCCAATCGGCGGTTTCCCTTGGATTATTCCGGCGTGTGGCGCTTCCGCGAGTTGCTGGCGTTCGCACCCGACGCCATGGTGTGCACCATCGGCGAGGGCCAAACCTTTCTGCAGAACGCCGTTTGCCTGGGGCGGCGGCTGGGCATGTGGCCCGGCCAACTCTGGCTGCAGTACGAGGGCATGAACCCGTCCGGCAGCTTCAAGGACAACGGCATGACCGCCGCCTTTACCCACGCCCGTCTTACCGGCGCCCAGCGCGTGGCCTGCGCCAGCACCGGCAATACCTCCGCGTCGCTGGCCTTGTACGCATCCCAGAACGGTTTCCAGGGCATTGTGTTTATCGGTTCAGGCAAGATCGCGCTGGGCAAACTTTCCCAGGCGCTGGACTACGGCGCCTGCACCCTGCAGATCGAGGGTGATTTCGACACGTGCCTGGCCCGCGTGCGCCAGGTCAGCGGCCAACTTGGCTTATATCTGATGAACAGCGTCAATCCTTTTCGCCTGGAAGGCCAGAAGACTATTATGTATCGCATCCTGGAGGCGCTGAACTGGCAGACCCCTGACTGGATCATCGTGCCCGGCGGCAACCTGGGAAATTCCTCGGCCTTCGGCAAGGCTTTCGCCGAGCTTTTGAAACTGGGACTGCTTAAGCGTATTCCCCGGCTGGCGATTATCAACGCCACCGGTGCCAACACGCTCTATGAATTGTTCCATGAGCGTAAGGTGGGCTGGAACAACGGCGCTGTAAATAACGCGGCGATTTCCGCTTTCTACGCCGCCCGCGAGCGCGACCATATTCGCGCCCATACTATCGCGTCAGCCATTGAAATTGGCCGTCCGGTAAATCTGAAAAAAGCCCTGCGTTCATTGGAGGTGATGAAGGGCGTGGTGGCGCAGGTGTCGGATCAGGAGATTTTGGAAGCGAAAGCGCTGCTCGGTCGCCATGGTTTCGGCTGTGAACCGGCCAGCGCCGCGACGGTGGCCGGATTAGAACAACTCCTGGAAAAAAGAATCATTTCCCCGCACGAACGCGTGGTATGTGTTCTGACCGGCCACGGGCTTAAAGACCCGGACGCCACCGTCTACTACCATACCGGCATCAACACAAAACAGGCCCAACCACCGTCGGCCGAAGCCGTCTGGGGCCGCCGTAGCAATAAGCCGCGGAAAGTCGCCGACGATCTCGAGGCCATTGTGGAAGCGTTGGGCTTGGATAAGGGCACGCTCGAAAAAAGCAGTTGTACCGCCGGCTACGTCGAAACCGCCGCCGAACTGCCGTTTGTGGAGTATTGACGCGGAGACGCGGCAGGTTTTCAGGTTTCCTCGCTAGAGGTTCGGTAAACGACCGGCCTATTCAAAGAACTGAAAACCGGAAAGCCACCGTCCGACGGGGACGTGCCTTGCCGAAACCCCGCGTTTCGTGGATACTATCGCACCTGGTGGTTCTGCGGCGGCGCACGGCGGCGCGAGGTCCGCGCGGCACGGGAACCGCGGTCCGAAGCATGGCCACACTCAGCGGATGAACCGGAGAAATAACCATGGCTTACGCCATCATTCAAGACAGCGGCACGCAGTTTAAAGTGCAGGCCGGTGATACCCTGACCATTGATCCGCGGACTTTGCCGCCGGATGCTGCCACCATCACCTTTGAGAAAGTCCTGCTGGTTTCCAACGATCAGGGGGTAAAAATAGGCCAGCCTTTTCTAAACGGCGCCAGCGTGACCGCCCGGATTCTCGGGACGATTAAAGATCGCAAGGTTTACGTGGAGCGGCTTACCAAACGCAAGGGCTTTCATCGCCGCGTGGGCCATCGCCAGCGCTATCTTGCGGTGCGGATTGAGACGCTATCTTAAGTGCGGACTCCAGGGAAGATTTTCGCGCTGGAGAGGCGATACCGCGACTGGTTTTCATCACCTTCCCAAGAAGGGGGGGCAGCTATTATTCGGACCAGCTCCGGAGCGGAAGGCGGTCGCTGCGAGCCAGGTCCAGGACATGCATTTCAATCTGGGCGCGATTATTAAACCGGTTCACGTGCGGTTCGACCACCAGGTCCACCACCAAGCCGGCCGGCAATTCAGGCTCCAGTTGACCCATCCGAAAGCCGATAGCCCGCACGCCGCAGGTGCTCAAACCCAATTGCAACTGCAGATGGTCCCCTGTGGCGCCCACCCGCCGGGGCGGAGCTTGTAGCCGGGCTTGCGGCAACAGGAATTTCGGCCTCGGATTGCCATGGCCAAAAGGGGCCAGCTGTTCCAGTTGGGTGAACGTGGGCAGGGAAATGTCCGATTCGTGCAGGACCCCGTCCAACTCCAGCACTGGTACCAAGCCGCCCGCCGAGCGCCCCGGCAAAACAGCGACGTCACCCGCCCCCGTAGACGCCGCGGCGAGATAGCGCTGGCGCGTCCAGGCGCATAGGCGGTCACGAAATGGGTCGAGGTTTTCCAGGACCAGGCGCACCCCGCCGGCGGCGGCGTGGCCGCCGCCCTCCAATAATAAATCGCGGCAGTACGCAATGGCTTCATGCAGCGGCAGCCCCGGCACGCTGCGTCCGGAGCCGAAGGCGGTTTTTCCGTCCGTCGTCAGAATAAAGGCGGGGCGGTGAAACAGCTCCACGATCCGCGCCGCGACAATACCCACCACGCCGCCATGCCAGGCGGCATCGCAAAGCACCAGCGCGTCGGGTTCCGGTGTGCCGGCGGGGGCCAGGGCGCGAATACGTTCCACAGCGGCGGCGGTGTGCTGGAGCTGCATGGTGCGGCGTTGCGCGTTTTGCCGCTCCAGCGTGGCGGCGATGCGGCGGGCCACAACGGGGTCGTCCGTGATCAACAATTCCAGCGCTGCGCGGGCATGATCCATGCGGCCGGCGGCGTTCAGGCGGGGGGCCAACGAAAAACCGACCGCCGTGCCGTCGATGCGGCGATTTTCCCAGCCCGCCGCGGCGATCAGCGCCTGCACGCCGGGTAGCCGGCTGCGCGGCAGTGCGGCCAGGCCAAAGTGGGCCAGAATGCGATTTTCTCCGGTCAACGGCACCACATCGGCGATGGTCGCCAGGGCCGCCAACTCCAGAAAATCAAGCAGCAGATCGCGATAGTGCTGAGTCAGCCGCGGCGTGCCGCAGAGGCGCACCGCCACCGCCCACGCCAGCTTGTACGCCACGCCGGCGCCGCACAGATGCCCAGGGCAGGATGAAGGTGGAAGGCGGAGGGCGGAAGGTGGAGGCAGGAATGTGGAAGCGGCCAGACGAGGATGGGCGATCGCGTGCGCCTCCGGCAGTGTCGGCGGCAGCTCATGATGATCCGTAATCACCACGCGCATACCCCGCCGTCGCGCCTCTGCGACCGCCTGATGACCGGTGATGCCGCAATCCACCGTCAGCAGCAAGCGGCAGCCGGCATCTGCCAGTCGGCCGACCGCGACGGCGGAGAGCCCATAGCCCTCCAAGGTGCGATGGGGAATGTGGACGATGCAGTCAGCCCCGGCCGCTTTCAGGAGCCGCCAGAACATCGCGGTGCCGGTAATGCCGTCGACGTCATAATCACCGTAAATGGCGATTTTTTCCCGCTCCTTCACCGCCGCCGCCACAAGTTCCGCGGCGGCGGCAACACCTGGCACCGTTTCCGGGGGGTTGAGGTTCGTCAACCGCGGATGCAAAAAGGCGTTGACTTGGGCCGGCTCGACAATGGACCGATTCCCAAGCAGGCCGGCCAAGAGACGGGACAAACCGGTGGCATGTGCGAGCCGTTCGAGGGCGGCGGGATCCTGCGGCGCCATCGGCAGTTGCCAGCGGCAGCGGCGAAAACCGACAGCTTCCGTGCGTAGGCCTTCATCCGCATCCACCAGCGATTCCTCGTAAAGCCACAAGGCCACAGAGAGATTCGCTATTATGCACCTCTATGGCCGCTCCAATTCTCCGTTCCGTCACGGCGTCCATGGGTCAGTTTTCCCTGCCGGTAGAGGCCAAAGGGAGGTTTCGCGTTGTCGCGCCCTCCGTATCCCAATCTCCGTGTTTCTTCGCGCTGTGCGAAGATTTTGGCCCGCGGGGAAT